>CAJTSN010000006.1:14781-15843 GCA_910578745.1 uncultured Bacilli bacterium | reverse complement strand
GTATATTATTTTTGAAATGTTTTTTCATCATGAATTTCATTTAATCTCGCATTCTCTTCTGTTTCTATTTCTAAAACGAGGTCATAAGTAACCGATTCAATTGTTTTACAAGGCATCATATAAAGCACTTCATTTTCAGATAATGGTTGTTCTAGAAGCATATCATACATTTGGCACTCAACATTTTCTTCATCAAAAGTTTGGATAACGCTAACTTGAGGATTTGTAATACTTGTATAGTATTTTTCATTTTCTTCTTCTTTATCTAGATACATAAGCAATAATTCTCTTTGTTTTTCAGAGGTTTGGTAAACCATAATAGATAGAGAATCCGTTTCAATGGTTTCCCCATCTGCCTTTTGAACATTTATTGTAGAATAAGTAACGACTTTTTCTCCATCGGCTTCTTTCATATCTTTAGATATTTCTTTTTCCTGTGACGTAATTTGTTGAGATGGGTGACATGATGTTAGTGTAGCAGTTAAAGTAGCAGCTATGCCCATGGTCGCTGTTTTTTTTATTAATGAACTTTTAATCATATAGAATTCCTCCCTTGATGGGTTATATTCTAACATATAAATATTTTATTTTCAATCACAAAATAAAATATTTTATGCACATTTTATAAATGAATGTTACTATTCACATTTATTTACAAGACTCAAATCATGCACTTAAAATCGCTATGAATACACATACATGACTTTAAGCAGAATCGATGAAAACCTATTTATCATAATTTCTTAAAAAAGGAATAGCTAATTAAAAAAAGCTATGAATAAGA
Organism: uncultured Bacilli bacterium; assembly: GCA_910578745.1. GTDB lineage: Bacteria > Bacillota_I > Bacilli_A > RF39 > UBA660 > CATOJL01. The sequence continues at coordinate 15,059 of CAJTSN010000006.1, read as the reverse complement.
AAAAATAAATTGTATTTTGTATTTTGTATCATAATAGTAGAGTTACATCTTTATTTATGTTATACTTTTATTGGAGATGATGTTATGCCTTTTACGTGGGATTTGACTTCTTTTTTTGAAGATGATGTTGCTTTTTATAAGAAAATAGAGGATGTCAATCAAATGATACATACAGTAGAAGAAAGCAGAGATTCTATTTTAAATGATATGACTTTGTTAGCTCTTTTAAATAAAAGAGAAGAAATTAGGGAACAAGCAAATAATATTTTAATATATGG
>CAJTSN010000006.1:13113-14771 GCA_910578745.1 uncultured Bacilli bacterium | reverse complement strand
TTAAAATACTATAAAAATATAAAAGAGGAACACTGTATTACTTTAAAAAAAGATGCAGAAACTTTTCATAATGAAGTGAACTTAAAACTTAGTTTTATTGATCAAAAAGTATTGGATTTAGGATTAGAACAAATTAAAACATATATTCATAAAAATAAAGATTTAAAGATTTATGAACAATCACTATTGAATTTGTTTCGTAGACAAGAGCATGTTAAAAATGAAGAAATTACTAAAAAAATTAGTGAAAATTGTAATGCAATTAATGAATTGTTGACTACTTATAATGCAAAACTAAGAGATATACATTATGGAGAAATTGAAATTGATGGTAAGGTACAAGAAATTACTGCTTCGAATTTTGCAAAATACATGGCTTCTAGAAATCGGGAAACAAGAAAGCAAGCTTACTTTTCGGTGAATCAATCTTTTAAAGAGGAAGAGGAATTTTTTGCTACAGTTTTAAATGAGATTTATGGATATAGAATTGAAAATGCGAATTTAGAACAATATGGCTCTGTACTCGAAAAATCACTTTATGAAGAAAATATTGATCCAGAAATTGTTTCAACTCTAATTCAAGTCGTGCATCAAAAAAAGGATTGTATACAGGAATATTTAAGGCTAAAGGCCCGCTTCTTACATATTGATGAGGCTCATTTATATGATTTTGGAGTTCCTCTAGATACGGACGTAAAGACGAAGTATTCGCTCGAAGAAGCCATTGAAATCATAAAAAATGCTTTAAAACCGCTTGGTGATAAATATTTAGAAGTTTTAGATATTTTACTTGATGGTCATATTGATGCAGAGCCAGATGAAAAGAAACACCAATCCATTATATTTTCATGGAATACGTATTCTTTTATGAACTTTAGAGGTTCTTATGGAGATTTAAAGAATTTAATTCATGAAATAGGTCATATTGTTCATTATTATCTATCAAAAGAAAAATTACCTTTCTTATATGAAGATAGTACAATATTTGTTGCAGAAGTAGCTTCTACAGTCAATGAGATTTTATTAAATCGTTATTTATTTAATCAAGCTGAGTCTAAGGAAGAGAAATTCTTTTATTTAAGCAAAGAAATAGAAAATTATTTTGTTTACGTATTTAAACAAACGATGTATACTGAATTTGAAAATGCATTATACGAAAAAAGAGAGACAGAAGATTTAACCGCTTCTTATTTGTCAGAAAAATATGGAGAGATGATAAAATCTTATTATGGTGATTTTGTTTTCTATGATGAAATAGCAAATATAGAATGGACACGTTTAGGACATTTATATCGTTGGAGTTATTATCCTTATAAATATGCAACTGGTCTTTTAATGGCAAGTATGGTTGTAAATGGTCTAGTAGATGAAAAGACAATAAAAATAGAACAATATTTAGAATTCCTATCTTCTGGAAGTTGTATGTACCCACTTGAATTGTTAAAAAAGATTGCAATTGATTTAACGGATTCTACTGTTATGGAATATGGATTTACTATTGTAGAAAATGATATTAAAGAATTAAAAAAATTATTTTGAATGACTTAGATGAGAAAGTTTCCTATCTCATCTTTTTGTTTTAAAAAATATAGTAATTCTTTGATTACCTTTTATATGCATTTATAGCCTTTATTTATAAATATTTATAGACTTTTTCG
>CAJTSN010000006.1:0-13103 GCA_910578745.1 uncultured Bacilli bacterium | reverse complement strand
AAATATCGCATATATTTTTATAATCTTTTATATTTTCGCTTTCAAAAGTAGTAAATTGGTAGTAAAAATTATATATAAAAATACTATGTACAATGACATAGCAAATAAAAATATTCATGAAGTATGTAGCACATTAATTCATCAAAATCTAATATCTAAAATAATAATTGTGAAAATTAAATTAGAATATTGTGTTCAGAACATTTATTTGCCATAATACTTGTGGATACATTTGAAAACATCAGGGGCTTTCTTTTCTTTATCAATAGATAAAAGAAAGGTGGTGGTATTTATGACAAAAAGAGAATTTCCTCTATTTATTATAATATTACTCCTATTCTTAGTAGTAATTCTTTTCCTTCTAAAATAGCAAAAGCATCTGATTTCACAACTAAGTGATTTCACATGCTATATCCATAAGGGATTGCATTTGATTAACCACAATCAAATGTATCCTTTTTTATTTTATGCAAGTTTCCTTGACATATTCATAATAACATAAAAATTGCTTTTTGCCAAGTTTATTATTCGCGTTTTTTTATTTATTAATGCCATAAAGAAAATTTTTTAGTCAAGGAATCTATTATTTCTTTTTCTCCAAAGGCAGCAATACAAAAATAATTCATATCTTCACTAGAAGTTTCAAGAGTTTTATTCAATTGTTCTCTGTAGGTATCTCCTGTCATAGTTTCGATAAAATCAGTAAATAAGATATCATTTTCAATAAACTCATTTCTTAATTTTTTTATTTCACCATTTTTCCCTCTTAGCACGATTAAAGAAAGCCAAGATATGCTTTTATGTATTGAACCATCTTTATTTACAAAATCGATAAAACTCATTTTTTCTTTTAAAAAATTTAGCTTTTGATTAAAATCCTTTATTTTATAAGGCATGTTTACGAATTTACTATTTTTTAAAACGAAAATCATAGACTTATAGAAATTACATATACTATAGAATAGAAGGTGATTATATGAAAATATTCATCACTTTAGGTATTCTTTTTGTGTTGTTATTTATTTATGCTGCTTGTAAGTTGGCTTCAAAAGCAGACCGTTTTTTTTAGAAAAATTTTTCTTTTTTTTTGTATAAAAAAGTATACAAGAATGAAAAAAATATATATTGACAACGAATAGACGAATTGATATAGTTTAACTGTGCTATCTGGGATAGTATAGTTGCAAGGAGGTATACATGGAAATATTAAAGGTAGAGAATTTATCAAAAAGTTATGGAAAAGGGGAAACTTTAGTTAAAGCTTTAGATAATGTATCCTTTTCTGTAGAGAAAGGAGAATTTGTTGCTATTGTAGGAGCAAGTGGTAGTGGAAAATCGACCATGATGCATATTTTAGGAGCGGTTGACCGTCCAACAAGTGGAAAGGTATATGTAGAAAATATAGATGTATTTAAGCAAAATGAAACAGAACTTGCTAAATTTAGAAGAAGGAAAGTGGGATTAATTTATCAATTTTATAATTTGATTCCAATTTTAAATGTACGTGAGAATATGAGTTTACCTATTTTATTGGATAATAAAAAAGTAGATGAGAATTATTTAGATGAGCTTATTCATGTACTTGGTCTAGAAAAAAGAGTATTACATTTACCAAATGAACTATCTGGTGGACAGCAACAACGTGTTTCAATAGGTCGTGCTTTAATGAATCGTCCCGCTGTATTACTTGCTGATGAACCAACAGGAAATTTGGATAGTAAAGCATCAAAAGAAATTGTGGCCCTTTTAAAAGAAAGCAATCAAAAATATGAACAAACGATTATTATGATTACACATGATATGACGTTAGCCAATCATGCTTCTAGAATTATTGTGCTCGAAGATGGGAAAATAATTAGTGATAGTAAGGTGGTAAAGTGAAAATTTTAAATAAATTGACGCAAAAACATTTGCTATTAAATAAGAAAAGAACAATTGTTACCATTATTGGTATTTTATTATCGACAGCTCTTATGTGTGGAATTGGTCTTTTAGTTTCCTCTTTTAGAGAATATTCAATTCAAAATACGATTTCCTATTCTGGTGATTATTTTGCAGCCATTCATAATTTCCCAGTTGAGAGATTAGAAGAAATAAAAAAGAATGAGAAGATAAATCATTATTATATGAAAGGAATAGAGAGTTACTTTCCTTTAAGAGAAGCTACGGAAGATACGTATGGAATATATGCAAAAATGATGAGTGCGGATCAAAATTATTTTGATACACTTACATTAAAAGAAGGAACATATCCAACAAAAGAGAATGAGATTCTTTTAACAGAAAATAGTGCTTTATCTTTGAAGTTAAAAGTAGGGGATACCGTTTCCTTATCTTTGGGTTCTCTTTTCATGGAGGATGGACCGTTTAAAGATTCTGGTTATATTCCTTATGATGTGACATTTGAAGAAAACAATAAAGCAAACTACAAAGTAGTGGGTATTTTAGAGAAAAACCAACTTTTATATGAAAGATGGTATGATCAAGGCTATGCTTTTACAACCAACAAAACAGAAGGAGCAACAACACTTTATATAAAAACAAAAAAAGCAAAAGAGATTTTTTCTATAACAGAAAATATAGAAAAAATAGATGATTCTATTTCTATTGAGTATAATAACTCTCTTTTGGGATTTTATGGGGTAAGTAAATATAGTAATGTGATGAATACAATGACTAAGATTATTGCAATTATTTTAGGCCTAATTTCGGTTGGATGCATTATTGTTATTTACAATAGTTTTGCTATTTCTGTCATGGAAAGAAAAAAACAATTTGGATTATTTTCAAGTATTGGAGCTACAAAGGGACAATTAAGATATACTGTATTTTATGAGGCGGTTCTTGTAGGTACAATTGGAATTGTTCTTGGAATTGGTGCAAGCTTTATAGGAATTGGTGTGGTTTTATACATCATTAATCATTTAATAGGTGATTTGTTTGAGACGACATTACAAATGAGTGTTTATCCTATATTTTTATTCCTTCCTATTCTTTTTATGATCATTACTGTTTTAATTTCTGCTTATCTTCCTGCCCATCAGGCAAGCCGAGTTTCTCCTATCATTGCTATACGTGGAAATGATGATATTAAGGTAAGTAAAAAGAAAATTAAAACAAGAAAATGGGTTAGAAAACTCTTTCATATGGAAGGAGAAATCGCTTTAAAAAATATAAAACGAAATAAGAGAAAATATCGTATCACAATTATTTCGTTAGTTGTTAGTATTGTTTTATTTATTTCTTTTTCTTCCTTACTTGACAAAATAATTGGAATTGATACTTTTGTGACAGGTACGAATTTTGATATTCGACTTTCTTATGCAGAGTCAAGTGAAAATCCAGAAGGATATGAACGTGCACATGCCAATTTAGAAAAATTACTTCAAATGGAGGAAGTAAGAGAAAGTACAGTTTATTATTCTAGTAACCTATATTATACAGATATGGAACAAAAGTATACAAAAGAATATGAAAAGTATAAAGAACATATACAAGCTGTGTATGATGATTCTAATTTTGAAACGTTCTTAAAGACGCATCCAGACGTTTATGTAACCTTATTATCAGAAAAAGATTATCAAAACGTAAAGAAAATGAACAATATTAAAGAAGATGTTCCACTTTTTGTAAATCATTTTGAGGGTCTTCTCTATGAAAATGGTGCAAGAAGTTTAGTAAGTGGAAAGAAAACAGAGGAAGAAATTACATCTATTCCTTTATGTGATGTATCTAAAGCGGTTACTTCTAGTGAAAATGCGAATGATTATGACTATAGTAAAGTGGTTTGTGGAAAGGCAAGTATTAAGAATATAAAAATGATAACAAAAGTTCCACTTGGAAATACAGATTCAACAGAAACGACAATATATGTGAATAAGAAATTATATGATGAGATTTATCAGTCTTTATATCCAAATGAATCAGGATGGTTTGGAGTGAATAAAGAATTTGAAAATAATAGAAGCTATCAAGTTTACTTAAAAGTAGATGGTTATGAGTCTATTGATGAATTTATAACCAATTTAGTGGATAATAATGCTTATAATGAATATTATTATCAAAACATTTTAAAAGAAATGAAACAGACAATGAATTTGGTATTGGTAATTAAAATTTTATTTTATGGATTTATTACTCTTGTAACATTAATTGGGGTAACAAGTGTCTTTAATACTTTAAATACAAGCATTCTTTTAAGAAAAAAAGAATTTGCCATGTTACGTAGTATGGGTCTAACTCCGGGTGGATTTAACCGAATGATTGTTTTTGAAAGCATTTTCTTTGGAATTAAGTCGTTATGCATTGGTATTCCAATTTCTCTTATATTTGTTTACTTAATTGGAAGAGCAACAGATAGTATTTCAAGTAGTGGTTTTGTAATTCCTATTCTTCCTATTGTAATTACCATTGTAGCTGTATTTATTATTGTTTTACTTACTATGATTTATGCGACTCGTAAAATACGTCATGACAATATTTTAGAAGCGATTCGTGAGGAAAATATTTAATGCAAAAGAAAATCATTCTTCTCTTTCTATGTTGGATTCTCTTTTGCATCACATACTTCTCTTTGAAGTATTTAGGAATTATCAAAGAAAAGACATATACGAATGCCGACTTTGGAATTGATACAGTTATAAGTCCTATTGACTTTAATCAAAATGGAATTGATGATTATACCGATATTGTAAATGGAGCCATTTTAGAAGGAAAAAAACGTCCAAAATACCATAGTGCCTATTATGATAGCGGTTATCCAAAAGAAGGGGAAGGGGTATGTACTGATCTTGTTTGGCGAGCTTTAAAGCATGCAGGTTATGACTTGAAAAGTTTAGTTGATGAGGATATAAAAAATCATAAAGAAGAATATACAAGAATTGATGTTATTGATTCGAATATTGATTTTAGACGCGTTTATAATTTACATGTTTTTTTCGAAAGAAATACACTCTCTCTTACAACCGATATTTGTAAAATAGAGGAATTTCAACCTGGAGATATTTTAATATTTGCAAATGATAAGCATATAGGGATTGTTTCAAACAAAAGAAATAAAAAAGGAGTTCCTTATTTACTCCATCATACGGGAAGTCCCATCAATCGTTTAAACAATTTAGAGGAAAATATTTTAAGCAGTTATAAAATCATAGGTCATTATCGATTTCAACTAAAAAACAAGTAACTTTACTTGTTTTTTGCTTCTTCTACTAAAGCATCATAAAAGTGCATTTGAGTCACAGTAATGTAAGGAATGAGCCAAAAGTATAAAATACCACAGGTAAATAGACCAAGGATTCCCCATCCAATAAAGCTTAAATTTAGAAGAAAATAGTCCATTTTGTGTCCTTGCATTAAATCTTTACTTTGCTTAATGGCTTCCATGATATCAATATTCGGATTTTCTAGTACAATAAGCATGGTCTGTGAGTAGGAAATTGCTGCAATAATTCCCGGGATAATAAATAGAAAACTCCAAAGAAGGGTAAATATACCTGTAAGTAAACTAATTAAGATATAGGGAATTAATAAATTTGTTTTCTTAAATAACTCGTTAAATTCTACGTTCTCTCCTCTAGCTACTTTAAGATAAAAGCTTAAGGATCCAAAGGTAATAAACCCACTTGCAATAAACGATAATAGCTCACCGAAAAGAATAAGAAATATGTTCTCCAAGTGAGCACCAAATTCGTAGAGAATGCTACCGAAACCTGTAATTAATCCACTGATGAGTACAACTAAAATGGCCTCACCATATTTTCCTTGTAAACTTTCTTTTGCCTTTTGTTTTAATGTAATTCTGTCCATATATAACTCCTCTCTTCTCCATTATAGCATATTTTAATTCATGACTACAAATTCCAAAATAGTTAAAAAGGAGTGTTTTAGGAGAAGGAATTCTATGAAAGAATTCAAAAAAAACTAGATGTATCTAGCTTTTTGTACTTTAAAATGTCTATGTCTATGAAGTAAGTTTGCAGCCCGTTTTTTAACCTAGTTCGTTTTATTTTTAAGTCCAACTAAAACAGAACAAACCCCTGCAAGAATGGTTCCAAGAATCATAACATAAAAACCAATTCCAAATGACCCAACTTGTGTTCCTAAAACAGAAGTTGAATCTTTCACATCTGTATAGAAATGAATGAGTAAGGCAAGGGATATAATTGCAGGAATACAAGCAAATTTTGCTTTATCAAATGCATGTAGTCCAAGGATGAGAATCGCTAAAAGAAGAATCCAAATTCCATCAGCAAGTTTTCCATCGTTTGAGAAGTAGCTAATTGATTCAGTTACACCTAGAAAGCTTATTTTATATACTGGTAAGAATACACCAATAACCATCAAAGCCATTCCAACTAAACAAGCAATGAATAGTGGATTTTTAAGATTCCCTTTAATATTTTCTACATATTTTTCCATAATACACACTCTTTTATACTTTTATTTTAACGAACTGTAAGCAGAATGTCAAGAAAAATACTTGATTTAAAGGAGATTCGTTTTAGCAAATCTTGTTTCCATTTTATTGACAATACAAGGTAAAATTGCTAAAATATAATTGTATTATTACAAGTGGTACAGATAAGGAGGTTTCTATATGATTACAATTGAAAAAGTCTGTAAAAAGTTTGGGAAAAGCGAAGTTCTAAAAGATTTATCTTGTCAAATTGAAAGCCACTCTATTTATGGATTGGTGGGTGCGAATGGAGCTGGAAAAAGTACTTTGCTTAGACTCATTAATGGTGTTTATGAGATGGATAGGGGAAGTATTAAAATCGATGGGGTTGAAATCAGTGATAGAGAAGAATTAAAACAAAAACTTGTATTTGTACCTGATGATTTATTTTTTTATTCTACATATACGCTTTTAGATAGTGCAAAGTTTTACGAGGCGATGTATAAAAAGTTTGATATGGAAGCCTGTAAAGAAATGGCCTCTCTTTTAAAATTGGACCTGCATAAAAAAATAGCTACATTTTCTAAAGGAATGAAAAGACAATGTGCCCTTATTTTAGCGCTTTCAACGAATGCAGAATATATGTTTTTTGATGAAACATTTGATGGTGTTGATCCAGTGGTTCGCAATGTATTAAAAAAATTACTTGCTAAACAAACTTTAGAAAAAAATGCAACGATTATTATGACAAGTCATAATTTGCGAGAATTAGAGGATATTTGTGATAATTTAGGACTTCTATATCAAGGTGGAATTTTATTTCAAAGTGATATTGACACTTTAAAAACCAATATGTGTAAAGTACAAATTTCTTTAAAAGGGGAGTTTAATGAAGAAAATTTTAAAGACTTTTCTTTATTAAATTATAAAAAATGTGGAAGTGTTGCAACCTTAATTCTTCGAGGAACAAAAGAGGAAACGGAAAAAGAATTTAAGAAAATGAAACCAATTATTCTAGATTATATTCCAATTACTTTAGAAGAATTATTTATTTATGAAATGGAGAGTGTAGGTTATGTCTTTAGTGAAATTGTTTAATCGAAATTATTTTTATCAAAATATCAAAAAATCAGCCCCAACGCTTGCTCTTTTCTTAGGAATTTTCCCTCTTTTAAATGTGGTTGTTTTCTTACTTTTAGCAAACGCAAATGCGAATGGTATTGTTGCAACACTTGACAATTTATCCATCTTGCTTTTAGTAGGTATGTATATTATTCCTGTTGTTTTAGCGACGGTTTTATATAGTTTTATGTTTAAAAGAAAAAGCATTGATTTCATAGGAAGTATGCCCATTAGCAAGAGAAGCATTTATATTACGAACACTATAGGTGGTTCATTTCTTCTTTTCTGTGTTCTTTTTATAACAATCGCTCTAACAGGAATTGTCTCTTTATTTTTAAACAATGTCTATTTGGCATTTCCTTTACTAATCGATTTATTTTTTATCTTTTTCGTCGCTTATTTATTTGTATATGCTTCTGTGACTTTGGCCTTTTCTCTAACAGGGAATATGATTACAGGTTTAGTGGTTACTCTTTTATTTCTCTTTTTTGTTCCTTATGTTCGTTACTATAAGGATTCTTTAGTTCAATATACGGGATCCCTATCTTATATTCAATGTACAAGCGAATCCTGTAAGCCTGTTGTCTATGCTTGTGAAGAGTATTCTTCCACTTGCTTAGACCATAAAAAAAGTGAGGAGTACCAGTTTCATTTATATCCAAATTATGGAACGAAACAAAATCTATTACCTGTTTTCGCTATTTTTGGGATTTTTGGAATGCAACAAATAGAACAATTTGTCACTTTTCATTTTGTTCAGCTTGGTCGTACTTTAGCCATTGCTCTTCTTTATTTTTTCATTGGTTATTTCATTTATAAAAGAAGAAAATTAGAAGTATGTGAAACTTCCTTTTCCAACTTTTATGTTCATTTATTTGTGAAAGCTTTAACTATGCTTCCAATTTTCACCGTTCTTTATGAAATCAATAACAATGAATCCATTTATGTAAGCGTATTTTTAGGCATCCTTTTATTTATTTACTATTTTGTATATGATTTAATCACAAGAAGACATATCGAGCAAATAAAAAAAAGTATCGTTTCCTTTTTCGTCACTTCCGTTCTTCTTTTTGGTTTTTGTTCTTTTATTCATCATTTACCTAAAGAAGATGCCTTGGTTTTTAAAAATGAGGAAATTACACAAATGGAAGTACAAATCTATAATGAACAAAAAGGACAAATGGAAAGCTATTCTCTTAAGGATAGAAAAGCAATTGATACACTGTTAAAATACATGGTCAGTGATAAAGAAGAACATGATTATAGTATTGAAATTGCATTTTCTGTTGGTAAAGGGGAGTACAAAACGAATATTTTATTAGATGAGGAAGAATATGGGGAAGTACTTGGCATTCTTCCAACGAAAAAAACGATCGAAGAAAAAACGATTGATAAAGCCTTTGCTCTATCCGTTTATGGGGATTTTATAAGTGATTTTTCATGGTATAAAAAGAAGATAAGTGCATTATTAAAGGAGAAAAAAGAAATTTCAACAACTTGTTCTACAGATGCCGTACTCGTCTTTTATCAATATAAAAATCATCAAATTGAGAAGATAGAAATTCCAGCTTGTATTCATGAAGAAATTGAGAAAAAACTTATGGAAGATAGCAATAATTATGCAACGAAATATTTAAAATATAATACGTATTTCCCTTTCTTTGAATTAATTTCTAATATAGAGGAAATTGAATATGAGGAAATGTTATTTTTTAGAGATTACTTCTATGAAGATATAACGGATTTTATTCGTAAACATTTAAAAAAGGAAGTCACTTTAGATGATGATTTAATCTGTTTTCATTTTGGAAATTATAATGGACATGACTTACGAGTTTATTTGAATGCAAAAGAGGAATTTCTAGATTTGATTCATACATTGAGGAATCGAGCACAAGATATGGAGGAATATCAAGAATATAACAAAAATATACGAGGTGAAGTGATTGAGTAATATAGTAAATTTAGATTATACAAGTCGCATTCCTATTTATGAACAAATTGTAAATCAAATTGAAAGATATGTCGCTTTAGGTATTTTAAAACCGGGAGAACAAATCGCATCGATTCGAGAGATGGCCCTTAGTCTTGGTATTAATCCCAATACCGTGAAAAAGGCTTATTCCATTTTAGATACAAAAAAGATTATTCAAATGTATTCTACAAAAGGAACCTTTATTGCAAATCATGTGGACTTAGTTGTTGAAGAGAAAATAAAAGATTTAGAAGAAAAAATAAGGGAACTTATTAAAGAATTACAAGATTTAGGTTGTACGAAAGAGAAAATAAAGAAAGATTTATTTTAGAGGTGTGCTTATGGACAAAGATAAAGTGAAACGACTGTTTTTTCTATTACTCATTATTTTATCTACATTTTGTGTTTATAAATTGGCTATAGGATTTATATAAAATCCTACTTAAAATATTCTTGATTTTAAGAGTGATACTCGTTATAATGTTGTAAAGAAGGGATAAGATATGTTCTATTTTAGTGGTATTCTTTTCATTTCGACTATACTTCTATTCATTTTCGAAAAGAAAAAAAGAGAGGTTTCTTATAGAAATTTTATTTTTCTTATACTAGGGAAAATAGGCTTTTCTTTCTTTTTGGAGTGGATTTGTTATCTCGATTTTTCTCCTCTTTCTCATATAAAATTATCTATTTTTTCCATTTTAATCGTAGACTGTATTTATTTATGGTCTATGTTTCGAGGAAAAAAGAATATCTTTACATTTTTTCTTCATGTATTTACTATTTTCTTATTTGTTGAAATCTTCTTTTTTAATTTTAGACATTTTGAGTCTTTACATTATGAAGAAAGAGAACTTTCCAATTTCATCATACAAAATGGGGATAAAAAAGGGGAACATACTTTTTCATTTTCTAAGACAGATCAAAAAAAGCAAACTTCATTTTCTTTAGAAATTCCAGAAATTTATGAAAAGATTGAAAACATTTATATAGACGCTTATCTCCTTTATAATCCAAGTAAAAAATTAGAAGTAACCCTTCATGTTACGGATGAAGCGAATGAATACTACTATACATTACCATCTCGAACACTCGTTCCTTCTGTTTGGGAAAGTAAATATATGCGTTTACATACAAGTGGGAATACAGAAAAAATAAAAATTTCGTTTTCCACAGGGTCTACAGAAAAGAATGCAACCATTCACGTAAACTCGATAAAAATAAATAGAAAAGTTCCTTTACATTTATGGTTTATAAGACCTTTCTTTCTTACTTCTTTTCTTACGTTTCTTTACTTCATTTGGCCAACATCTACCTTTTGGAATTTGGTTTTAAATTTTAAGGAAAAGAAACAAAAATGGTTTATAGTAGGTACTTTAGGATTAGAAATACTTTATTTAACAGGAACTGTTTTTTTAAATCCTACATGGTTAGTGAATAAGAAGCAAAATGCGCAAGTGGAATACCATAAACTTGCTATTGCCCTTAAAAAAGGACATTTCTATTTAGATGATGTCGTACCTGAACAATTAAAAGAAATGAAAAATCCATATGATATTACAGCAAGAAGAAATGTATTTACAACTCCAGATACAATCTATTTATGGGACTATGCCTATTATGATTCTAAATATTATGTATATTTTGGAATAGTGCCTGCTCTTTTTGTTTATTTACCAGCGAGTTATCTTTTTGGTGATTTTGGTTTTCCTAATTTTCTGTATATTTATGTTATGGGAATTTTGCTTGTTTTTGCCTCTTATTTTCTTTTAAAAGAAGTATGTATGCGCTATTTCGAAAAAATTCCTATATTATTATTTCTTTTGTTATGGTTATTCATAATCAATGCTATCCAATTACCTTATATGATGCATCGTCCCACTTTCTATTCTGTACCTATTATTACTGCTTTATTACTTACTACTCTAGGTTTATTTTTGTGGTTATCGAGTACAAGAGAAGGAAAATTAAATAAAAAGCGGATGGTATTTGGTTCTTTATGTATGGCGCTTGTTGCAGGTTCTAGACCTCAATTTTTATTAGGTAGTTTTTTCTGTTTTCCTATTTTCTACTCTACTTATAAACGAAAGGAAATTTTGACAAAAAAGAGTCTTAAGGAAACCATTTTCTTTTGCCTTCCTTATGTCATCGTTGCTCTCTTTTTGATGTATTATAATTACGCTCGATTTGGTTCTATTTTTGACTTTGGAGCAAATTATAATTTGACTACGAATGATATGACAAAAAGAGGATTCGTTTTAGAACGTATTCCCCTTGGTATTTACACTTATTTATTTGAACCACTCCATACGACACTTCAATTTCCATTTATGGAACCAAGTGTTATAAAAACAACGTATTTAGGAAGAACCATTTCTGAAAACTTCTTAGGTGGCGCAGTACGAGTCAATGTATTACTTATTTTAAGTTTCTTTGTCGTTTGGTTTCGAAAATATTTTAAAAATAAAAGGCTCTATATGACAGCTCTTATGGCGACGATTTTTGCTGTTCTAATTCTAATTATGGATACAGAAATGGCAGGAATTTTACCACGATACTTGACCGATTTTATTTGGTTACTTCTTATCAGTACTACCTTGATTCTTCTAGCAATTTATAGTACGATAAAAGAAGAAAATGTAAAATATATGTTGAGAGGCTTTGTTACTTTTGGAACAACACTTACACTTGTTTATAGTTTCTTTTTGACCTTTGTGGATATTTCTTATTCTTTATGTAACACGAATCCTTATATATTTTACAAAATATACCATATGTTTATGTTTTTGATGTAGGAGGAAGATATGGATAAAATTGCAGTATTAATTCCTTGTTATAATGAGGCAAACACGATTGAAAAAGTAGTTAAGGATTATAAGAAAGTATTACCAGAAGCTACAATTTATGTATATGATAATAATTCAAAAGATCACACAGATGAACTAGCAAAAAAAGCCGGAGCGGTTGTCCGTTATGAGTATCGTCAAGGAAAAGGAAACGTAATTCGTACAATGTTTCGAGAAATTGATGCAGAGTGTTATTTAATGATTGATGGAGATGATACTTATCCTTCTGAGTCAGCCCGTATGATGTGTGAACTTGTTTTAAAAAAGAGGGCCGATATGGTGGTAGGGGATCGACTTTCTTCTACTTATTTTAAAGAAAATAAAAGAGCTTTCCATAATTTTGGAAATCGAATTGTAAGAGGACTCATCAATCGATTATTTAAGAATAATATAAAGGATATTATGACAGGATATCGTGCTTTTAGTTTTACTTTTGTAAAAAGTTTTCCTATTTTATCAAAAGGTTTTGAAATAGAAACGGAAATGACAATCCATGCTGTAGATAAAAATTTTAAAATCGTTGAGGTTCCAGTTTTATATCGAGATCGTCCAGAAGGAAGTGTTTCTAAACTAAATACATATAAGGATGGAATGAAAGTATTAAAAACAATTGCTTCTTTATTTAAAGAATATAAGCCTCTTCTCTTTTTTTCCATCTTTACAGTTTTCTTCCTCTTTTTAGCGCTTCTTTTAGGAATTCCAGTTGTCATTGCGTATTTTAAAACGAAGCTTGTTTTGAAATTTCCAACATTGATTGTTGCTTGTA
>CAJTSN010000005.1:17306-40396 GCA_910578745.1 uncultured Bacilli bacterium | reverse complement strand
CGAATTTACGATTTAATTCTTACTATGTGCATTATGAAATGGATATGACAACCAAGAAATTCAAAACTTGTACATCACAAAAAGGATTTTTGGATAAATGTGATGGAACAGGAGAAGTGAAACCAAGTGAACCCGAACCTTCCACGCCACCAGAGGAGGATATTACTCCAATAGAACTACAGGTGGGGCAATATGTTCAGATGGTTCCCTCAAAAACAGAATATACTATTACGAGCGATATGACAGGATGTACTGGAACAACAAATGGAGCAACCAATACAGAATGTCCTTCAAATCAAACCATTTATCCAAGTGAACTTACTTTATGGCGTGTCATTCGTGTAAATGAAGATGGAACTTATGATATGGTTTCTGATTGTATTTCAAGTGAAAAAGTGTATTTAAAGGGGAAAATAGGAGCTAAAAAATTAGTAGGCACATTGAATACGATTGCGGCTCAATATACCGACAATAAATATATCGTAGGAGCAAGGGCCATGGGATTTAATGGTCAAGTAGAAGAACTGGAAGGTTTTCCAAGTGGTTTATTGAATCCTATAGGGGAAGCTTATGGGAAAGGGGATACCCTTTATATAACGGATACAGACTTAGTACAATCGGTATATGGAAGCTTACGTTCTCATCGAGTGACCGAGGAAAGTGTGTATCGTGCCTATTGGCTCGCGTCACGCTATCACATTAATGGAAAACATACGAATGATTTAACAGGAAATTACTTTGATGGAAGGGCTGTTTTAGCAAGTGGGGATTTGGGAACCTTACCAATTTATGCTTTTGATACATCTAAAACGATAGAGTATGCCAAAGGAGTGTATATAAGACCTATTGTGACTTTATCGCACAAGTTTGCAATCACAAGTGGAGATGGTACATTGAATACACCTTATGTTTTAAAGAAAAATATGTAGTTTAAAATGGATCTTGTTTCTATTTAAGAAGTGAGATGATTCAAATTTATTTAGTGTTAACCAAAAAAGGTTGACATAGAAAAATAAGCATGCTATACTAAACGTAGTTAGAAAGAGAGGAAGAAATATGGCAGTTAAATTAAGATTAAAAAGAATGGGAACCAAGAAAAGACCATTTTATCGTGTTGTTGCAGCGGATTCAAGAAGTCCAAGAGATGGAAGAATTATTGATACAGTAGGAACTTATAATCCTATAACAGAGCCAGCTGAAGTAAAAATTGATGAAGAAAAAGCAATGAAATGGCTAGCAAATGGAGCAGAACCTACAAATACAGTAAGAGATTTACTAAAAAAACAAGGAATTCTTGCAAAAGTACACCAGACAAAGATGACGAAAAAAGAAGGAAAATAAAATGGATATAGCCGCTTTGGTCGAATTTTTAGTAAAAAATATTGTATCAAATTCTGATATGGTTTCCGTAAAAGAATTAGAGGAAGAAGAAAAAGTCATTATAGAGGTACTTGTTTCTAAGGAAGATATGGGAGCAGTGATTGGCAAAGAAGGAAAAATAGCAACCGCTATTCGTACAATTGCAAAATCAATTGCCTATGCAAATCATTTAAAAAAAGTGGAAATTCATTTTGATACATTTTAAAGGTGAGAAAATCATCTTTTTTTATTGAATCGTTTATACGACACTTTATAAGAACAACGAAACTTGTAAGAATAAAAGTATTTTTTATTGCATTTTTCCTAAGAAAATATTAAATTTTAAAAAATCAAAAAAAAACACTTACACAAAAATTTTAAATGTGCTATGATTTCTATTGGTTGAGAAAGAAGGTACATAATGAAAGAAAATAATTTAGAAAAAGATAATATCAATAAGCTATTAATTACGTTTGCACTACCATGTGTCATTAGTATGTTAGTGAATTCCATTTATAATGTTGTTGATCAGATTTTTATTGGTAAAGGGGTTGGAACTTTAGGAAATGCAGCGACAAATGTTCTATTTCCATTAATCATTATATTTACGGCAGTCGCAAGTTTGATTGGAAATGGTATGTCCGCCTTTTTATCTTTAAAACTAGGTGAAAAAAAACATGAGGAAGCTAAAAAAAGTTTAGGTTCTGCAATTGTTTTTATTTTTCTAGTAGCAATAGTATTTAGTGTAATTTCCTATATTGCACTTCCTAATTTAACTTATTTATTTGGATGCACAGAGAATGTATATCCATACGCAATGGAATATGGAAAGATCATTATCTTAGGAGCTCCATTTATGATGATTTATACTGCCTTATCTAATATTATAAGAGCAGATAATTCTCCAAAATATGCAATGGTTATGTTGTTAATTGGTGCCATTATTAATATTATATTGGATCCTATTTTTATTTTTGTATTCAATCAGGGTGTAAAAGGTGGGGCTCTTGCTACTATAATAGGTCAAATTGTTTCATGTATAATTGCCATTCTTTATATTCCTAAAATAAAAACAGTAAAATTGGAAAAAAAGGACTTTAAAATAAACAAATCAATATGGAAAGTTTTATCTTTAGGCATTTCCACTTGCATTACCCAAATGACTGTGCTTGTATTGTTCATTTTTATGAATAATATGTTAACTAAATATGGAGCATTATCAAAGTTTGGAGCTGATATTCCATTATCTGTTTATGGAATCGTGTCTAAAGTAAATAGTATTTATATTTCCTGTGTCATTGGTATTTCAATAGGGGCTCAACCCATTGTGGGGTTTAACTATGGTGCAGGGAATTATAAACGAGTGAAAGAGACAATTAAAAAGGTTTTGATTATTAATTTTATTATTGGTGTTTTATTAAATATTTTATTAGTAATCTTTCCAAAGCAAATTATTGGAATATTCATTTCTAAAAGTGATCCTACTTATGATTTATTTATGGAATTTGCAGTCTTAATCTGTAGGTCTTTCTTAGTTCTTTGTAGTATTAATGCTTTTGAAATGACATCAAGTGTAATGATTCAATCTCTAGGGAATGTAATAAAAGCAACTTGTTTATCTTTTTTAAGACAAATTCTTTTATTCATTCCTATTTCTCTTTTATTAACGATTCCATTGAATAAAGGTATTTATGGAATACTATATGCAGGACCTATTGCGGATAGTATCACTTTTCTTGCCTGTTTCTTTGTTTTATTCTCTGAAATCAAAAAATTAAATAAGGGCGAAGATTTAAAGGAAGAAGTTGATTTTAAATCAAATAAATATAAAGGGAAACATATTGTCATTACAATAAGTAGGGAATACGCATCGGGTGGAAGATATGTAGGTCAAATTCTTGCGAAAAATCTAGGGATAAATTTTTATGATAAAGAAATTATCTCCCTTACGGCGAAAGAGTCAGGTCTTTCGAATCAATATATAGCCAAACAAGAACAAACGAAGAAAAATACATATGAAAATAATAATGAGGATAGAATGTTTATTGCAGAAAGTCATGTGATTAAAAAACTGGCAGAGGAGAGTTGTGTCATCGTTGGTCGATGTGCTGATTATATTCTAAAGGATAATCAAGATGTTATAAAAGTTTTTTTATATAGCGATGATGAAAATAAAGTAAAAAGGGCTACTACATATTATGGCTTGAATGAAAAAGAGGCGTTGAAAGAAATTAGAAATATAAATAAAGAAAGAGCGAAACATTATAGATACTATACAGATCAGGATTGGTATGATTTTTCAAATTATGATATTGTGTTAAATGTAGATAAATTTGGAGTCGAAAAAATTGCAAAACAAATTGAATATAGTATTAAAGATTCGACAAATTAGTATTTTATACGCTTGTCTTTGCGAGTGTTTCAATGCATTTTTTCAATTCTTATAGAGATTCTTTTTCGTTTGAACGACTATAAATAAAAGAAATAATCTCTTTCTTTTTTCGAAAGTGGAGTATTTTGTAATGAATTCCTTTTTCTTACAAGTATAATGGAAATAATCTTTTTTTACTATGGATTGTCTCTTAAAAAAAAGATATGGATATTCTTTTTTCTTATTTATGAGAAAAGAAAAATAGAAAAAGTAGACAAGTAAGCATTATACTTGCTTTTTTTTCTTTTTCAATAGTATAATAATTTTAGGTGATGAGAATGATAGGAGTTTCTTTAAAGAAGAAAAAAGAAATGAGTATGCAATGTTTTGAAGAAGAACTACAACCTGAAGACGTTTATCTTCCTATTACAAAGGAGGATAAGATTTTTGTGAAAACGGGTGACGATGTAAAAGAAGGCGATATTTTAGGTCGCTATACAAAATATGATATGCCAATTCTTGCCTCTATTGGTGGAACGGTTTCCATCACGCCAGATCTACCTTATATACATATTAAAAACAATGGAGAAGTCACTTCTTTTTCTAAGAAAGAAAAGAGGAGAGACTATACAAGAGAAGAAATGCTTTCTTTATTGAAAGAAGCAGGCATTTGTGGTATGGGAGGCGCTGGCTTTCCTACGTATCTTAAATATGACACAAAAGAAAAAGTGAATACATTAATTGTCAATGCAGTTTCTTGTGAACCCTACATTACTTCTGATTTTGTTTGTATATTAAAGCATGCTTCTATCATTTTAGAAACAATTTCTATATTGATGAATACATTTGCTATTAAGGAATGTATAATTGCCATAAAAGCGAAGAGCCCACTTTTGAAAGAGGCCTTACTTACAAGAGCTTCTGCTTATGAAAAGATAAGAGTATCTGAAGTTCCTAATTTGTATCCCATGGGGTGGGAGAGGGCCTTGGTTCGTTATTTAAAACACACTGATTATAAAAACATTCCGCTTGAAAAGGGAATTGTAGTCAATAATGTTTCTACGATTTATGCAATTGGACAGGCCTTATTTTATAAGAAACCTTTACTTGATCGTATTGTCACTTTTTCAGGAGAACAGATGAAAAAGCCTTGTAATATACAAGTAAAGATTGGAACGAAAATTAGTACGATATTAGAAAAAATAGGAGTGGAGTCGAATAGTACACTCATATTAGGGGGACCTATGATGGGAAGAGAACTCGATTTAGAAAACGATGTAATTCTTCCGTCGACAACCTCTGTTTTAGCGCTTCCCCGTCAAGAAATAGAAGAAACTCCTTGTATGAAATGTGGGAAATGTACAGAAAATTGCCCTAGTAAAATATCACCAATCTTAATTCGTGAAAACAAAAACAACAAAGACGCTTTAACGCACTTGAATCCAGAAGCCTGCATTGCCTGTGGAATTTGTTCTTATATATGTCCAGCAAAGATTGCAGTAAAAGAGAGTGTACAGGAAGCTAAGGATAGAATGAGAGGGAGAAAAAAATGAAAATGGGACCTTTTCTTCGGCATGAAAATGCAACTGATAAAATGATGCGAAATCTTTTTATCGCTTTAATGCCTATACTTATCTTCGGTTTTTATAAAAATGGAATTCTGCCATTTTTACATGGATATGCAACTATCTATGGTATGCTTTATCCACTTCTTTTAGTGTTTGTGAGTGTAATGACTTCTTATGTGAGTGAGTACTTCTTTATTCGAATATTAAAAGGAAGAAGTAAAGAGGAAACAAAAAAAGAACTGAAACAGTCTTTCTGGATTTTTCCGGGTCTTTTCTTAAGTTTGATTGTTCCTTATAATACGCCTCTTGTTTTAATGGCAATCGCTAGTTTCATTGCCTCTATTTTAGGAAAGATGCTCTATGGAGGTTTTGGTTATAACTTGTTTAATCCAGCCTTGATTGGTTGCTTGTTTTTGCTCACTATTTATGGAGCTCAAATCGCAACGATGGGGGGATATTTGAATACAGAGGAGATTCGCGTTGTCAGTGGTGCGACTCCACTTGCGAATGTTTCTTTAGTTGATGGAATCGGTACTTATGAAACTTTAGTCGAACCTTATGGAACTCTTGCATCTTTTTTTCTAGGAACGATTCCCGGTGCTATGGGAGAAACAAGTGCTTGTCTTTGTCTTTTGGCTTTCTTCTTTTTAAGTTATAAACGTGTGATTAAGTGGAAAATTCCAACCTTTTATATAGGAACGGTTTTTCTACTTACATGTATTATTGGGAGTATGAATGGAGTAGGTCTTTGGTATCCCATATTTCAAGTGTTAAGTGGAGGATTGTTCTTTGGGGCTGTTTTTATGGCAACGGATCCAGTGACGAGTCCTATTACATCAATTGGTCAAGTCTTGTATGCTATTTTACTTGGAATTCTTACAGTTGCTTTTCGGTACCTTTCTCCACTTCCCGAGGGGGTTCTCACAAGTATTTTAACAATGAATTTATTTGTTCCCATTTTAGATAAAATTGGTTCTTCTAGAGGAAATGCAAGTAAAAAAATGGCTTTGCCACTGTTTATTTGTTGCTTCTTTTCGTTTCTTCTAATCCGACAAGTCGTAGGAAAATATACAAAAACAGAAGAAAGAGATTCTAATTTTTCGGTTGTAAGTGAAGAGAAAAATGGAAACCAAACCACTTATATTGTCATGCAAAAAGGAAATGGTGGTTTGATTCAATCTAAGTTGACTTTAGAAGATGGAAAAGTTCTTTCTTTTCAAGTTTTAGAAGAACATGAAACTGATGCTTACTATCAAATGGTTATGGATGCAAATTACATAGATACTTTATTGAAAAAGCAAAATCAAATAGAAGAAGTTGATACGATAAGTGGAGCAACGATTTCTTCAAAGGCATTAAAAAAGACGATGATAAATGTCTTAAAGGAAGCAGGTGTTTTAAAATGAAAGAAAACATCAAAGAACTTTTCTTCTTTGTTCTTCTTGCTTTTTTCTGTATTTTACTCATTCTACTTGTAAAAGCATTCACATAAGGAGGAATTTATGCGAAAAATAAAAGATGGGGTCATAAAAGAAAACCCCCTTGTTGTACTTATGTTAGGTCTTTGTTCTACTATGGCAATTTCGACTACATTTGAAAAATCACTTCTACTGGGCTTTGCTGTCTTTCTTGTTTTAACGCTTTCAAATGTTGTCGTATCTCTTTTAAAGAAATGGATTGGCAAAAGTGTAGTTACACCTTCTTTAATTTTGATTATTGGAACATTGGTTACCATTTTAGAACTTCTCTTGTCCACTTTTGTAAAACCACTATATGATGCTTTTGGTATTTATTTGTCTTTAATTGTAGTCAATTGCATTATTCTAGGACGGGCCCTTTTAGTGGCTATGAAAGAAGGCGTAAAAGAAAGTTTTATTGATGGCGTTGGGATTGGCCTTGGTTATCTTTTATCTATATCGGTTTTTGGACTCGTTCGTGAAATACTCGGAAGTGGCACGATTACGATTGTCGATGCAACGAAAAATATAGTTGGACAAGAGATTATTTTAACTCTTTTTGATGGAAAATATTTTCCGATTTCCATTTTTGTGAGTCCCGCGGGCGCTTTTCTAGTGGCTGGTTTCCTTTTAGGAATTATTGGAACATGGAAGGAGAGAAAACATGAAACTCGTTAGTCTATTTTTAACTGCTTTTTTAACTGAAAACATTGTTCTTACGAAATTTTTAGGTTTATGTCCTTTAATGGGAAACTCTAAAAGGGAAGAAAACGCCTATAAGATGGGAATTTTAGTCGTTCTTACAACGGTTCTTTCTTCTATTATTTCGTATCTCTTTTATTATCAGATTTTAGTTCCTAGTAATACCGCTCATTTAAGAACCCTTGTCTTTATTTTTACAATTGCTTCTATTGTAGGAATTTTAGAGATACTGATTAAGAAGTATTTTCCAAGCCTTTATAAAAGTATGGGTCTATATATTCCTTTAATCACGACAAACTGTGCGGTACTTGGTATCTCGATTTTAACGATTGATAATGCCTTTTCTTTTTTAGAAACTGTAATCTATTCATTAGGAAGTAGTCTAGGTTTTCTTCTTGTTATTTATGTTTTTTCCACGCTTCGAATCAAAATGGATCGAGCACCAATTTTAAAAGGATTTCAAGGAATTCCAATTGCCTTTATTACCCTAGGCATAATAGCGCTACTATTTACGAGGTATGGTTTATGATAGGTTATGTATTAATGTTAGGCTTATTTTTACTTAGTCTTTGTGTAACAAAAAAAACAATTGGGTGTAGAAACTGTCAAAATTGTAGGAGGAAAACACATGATTGAAATCATTATTTTAGTAGCTTTAGCCTTCCTTTTTGGAAGCATTTTAATTTTTTTAAACGCTTGTTTAAATCCGTTGGATAAAGAAAGAGACGAGGTTTTAAAGCGACTACCAGGATATAATTGTGGTGCTTGTGGCTTTGGAAGTTGTGCAGGCATGGTTGAAGCCATTTTAAAGGATAAGGAAGCCTATTTAAAATGTCGACCTATGCGAAAAGAGGCTAAAGAAGAAATGAAAGAATATTTAGAAAATAAAAAAAAGTAAACTATTTCTTGCAATTTACAAAAAATGGATTATAATAGATGTAACTTTTTCATAAATAGAGAAAAAAAAGGTTATAATGAAATATTTATGGTAGAAAAGAGGAATGGTGTAAGGATGGAAGAAAGAGGAAAAAAAGAGGCTTCTTATGAGATGAGTAGTCAAAGCCAGGGTCTAGAAAAAATAGCAGAATTAAGAAAAAAAAACAAAATAAATGTGAATACAAAAAACGTATGTGTATGTATTTGTAATGATGGAGAAATTGGTTTATTCATAAAGGTACGTGCTTTTGATATTGGGTATTCTTTATGGGTAGATGTCTATTATGGAATTGATTCCAATGGATTCTTTACAAATCGAATCGCGATTTGGGCAAAAACAGGCGATAAAGTATTTCCGCAAGATAGATGGTTAAAAGAAGGCGAATTTATTGTTACAAGAGCTCAGGAGCGAATCGAAGCGACTTGTTCTATTGGTCGGGTGGTGACTGGACAAGAAATTTTCAACATCATGCGAAAAAATACAGAAGGTATGTATTGCAGATCAAATGAAATGACATCTAGTGATATTGCTCAATTATTAAAAAATGCGGATCGATATCTTCGATTTGAGAAACCTGAACATATAAAGCAAAAAGTAAAAAAATAAAGAAAAGACGACCAATATAGAGAAAATTGGTTGTTTTTTTAGTTTATTTATTCTATTAAAAGGAAAAAGACAAAAATAGAAAGAAAGCACATATACTATACGTGAGGGAAAAGCTTTTTATGAAAGTTTCAATAGTAGGGTATTTTTTCAACTGTGCTTTTTTCGTTTTGCTTTTATAAAACTTTGGCAGTCTTTATCAAAATGAAATCTTTTAAGTCTTCTTGCTAAGACCATATATTGAAGTGTCGTTTCTTTTTCTTTGTCAATTTGACAAATAAGGAAGTGAGTGTTAGAATAGACGCAGTTTTAAGAAAAAGGGGGATTTCTATGAGTGAGAGAGAAAGAAAAGAACAAGAAATACTAGAGTATATTCAATTAGCAATACAATTATACAATGAAATTAGCGAGAACAAAGTAGAACTTAAGATGCAAGGAACGAATGCGTATGACACGCCAGATATGCAACAAACAGAGACGCAAAACCAAAAAAACAATATTTGTAGTATGACTCGTGGGAGAATAAATTTGGTCGATGATATTCATATTCCACTAGGGCAAAAGAAACAACAAGCAGGTTGTGAAGAAAAATTGTATGTGGGAAGTAGTTTTGTCTGTGCTTATGATGAGGAAGTAGGACTATTCAAGCAAACCAACTGGACGGAAAAAAATTGTAATCATTTTGTTTCTATTTATACGAGTGTACAAACAGGAGATATTGGAATTTGGGAAACAACAACTTCTGTTTTGGGGAAAAAGAAGCAATGGCTTAAGCGTGGAGAGACTGTCACTTTTAAAAAAAGTGAGCATGCGAAAGGACAGTGTCAAGCGACTTGTAATATGTATGCGGTGATGAGTTTTGAAGAAATGAGAGCGATGATGCGGAAAATGGGAAAGATTTCAGGTTATAGTATTGCATATGCTAGTATGGCAGAAATAGAGGAAGTATTGGAATTTGCTAGTCAATATTTCTGTCAAGAAATGGAAAAAAGAAAGGTTTTCACTAAGTTTTCTAGAAGATAAGAATTTTATATTCTTTTTCTTTTTGAAACTATTTTTTAGGGTAGTGTTCGTAAAAGTGAGAAGAAAAGTAGAGCTTCTCCTTATAGAAAATAGAAAGGAAGAGAATTTATGAATGAGCAATTTAAAAATATTTTAAAATTTATTCGTAACAAAATGACAGTATTACAGACGATGGAACCTAAAACTAGGATTCAAAAGATAGAAAGAGAAGAAATGTTATTTGATGATAAGCTCGATACAAAGGATCTATTTTTTGGACTTTACGATGAGAACTGTATCGGAATTTTCCAAAAAATGAATTTTAAGGAGAAGAAAAATAGTCCATTGCAACAAGAAGTCGCCTATATAGGACTGGATACGGATCATATAGGACTTTGGAAACAGACAAATCAAAAACATTGGTTAAGAAATGGGGAGAGTATGCGAACCCATCAAGGTACTTTTTGTGCGACATGTACGATGAAAGCTGTCGTGAGTTTTTCTCATATTTATTTTTGTTTTCAAGCAAATAAACAAGAAAATTTTGAAGAAGAGTCAACTTCTAGACAAATTCTTACTTTACTTCCGTATGTCTATGATTATTTTGATATAGAAAGACCAGAGGATGAGAAAAAACAAAAAGTATTTTATAAAAGAATAGAGAAAAAAAAGAGATACTTTCCTTTATAGTGTAAGTATTTTTTTGTGAATAAAAGTGAAAATAGGATAATTTTGCGATTCCTTAAAATAGGGTCGTCAAAATAGAGAACTTCTCTTTTTCCTTTAGGTTCAGCATATAAATTTCTATTTTATACATAAAATAGTTGATGAAAAGGCTCTTTTCATGATATAATACACTTGGCTTTTTCAAATAAACACATTATGAATTCCTTTGCCTAGTGCCCATTTTGGGTGGTGAAGGTTCGAAATAATGGAAGAAAAACAAAAGGAGATGAAAATATGGCCGTTGTGTCAATGAATTATTTACTTGAAACAGGTGTTCACTTTGGTCACCAGACAAAAAGATGGAACCCAAAAATGAAAGAATATATCTTTACCTCTAGAGATGATATTTATATCATCGATTTACAAAAGACAGCAAAAAAGATAGAAGAAGCTTATCAAGCTCTATACGATATTGTTAAGAATGGTGGAAAAGTTCTATTTGTAGGAACAAGAAAGCAAGCGCAAGAGGCGATCGTAACAGAGGCTACTCGTTCTGAATCTTATTATGTATCTGAAAGATGGTTAGGAGGAACACTTACAAACTTTAAGACCATTAGAAGACGTGTAAAACGTTTAGAAGATATTGAGAAAATGGAAAAAGAAGGTATTTTTGATTTATTACCTAAGAAAGAGAGAATTGGTTTAAAGAAAGAATATGACAAATTAAATAAATTATTATGTGGTATTCGTGAAATGAACAAGTTACCAGATGCTTTATATATTGTAGACCCTTCAAAAGAAGATATTGCAATAAAAGAAGCAAAGAAACTTGGAATTCCTGTTTTTGGTATTGTAGATACGAATTGTGATCCAGACAATGTCGATTATGTTATTCCAGGAAATGATGATGCGATTCGCGCTGTTAAATTAATTACAGGTGTTATGGCAAATGCGATCGTAGAAGCAAATGGTGGTAAAATTGTTAACTATGTAAAAGAAGATGATAAGTCTGGACAAGAAATTATGGAAAGAGCTTTAGAGACTGTTAAAAAGAAAGAGGATAAGAAAAGATTTGACCGAAATAAGAATTTTGGTGGAAAAAGAGAATTTAAGAAAGAATTTAGAGAAACAAGAGAAGTAAAAAAAGAAGAAGCTAAAGAAGAAGTGGAAACGCCAAAAGAAGAAACTTTTGATTTAGAATCTATGACAGTAACTGAACTTCGTGATTTAGCAAAAGCAAAAGAAGTCAAAGGTTACTCAACAATGAAAAAAGCCGAATTATTAGAAGCATTAAAATAAGAAAATAAAAAATTAAAATAAAATTTGAAAAGCCAAAGAACAAGAGGAGGTTCATATGATTACTGCAAATTTAGTAAAAGAACTAAGAGAAAAATCTGGGGCTGGAATGCTTGATTGTAAAAAAGCATTAGAAGCTACGAATGGAAATATGGAAGAAGCCATCGACTGGTTGAGAGAAAAAGGAATTTCAAAGGCCTTAAAAAAAGCCGATCGTATTGCTGCTGAGGGAATTGCTGCAATTTTAGAGGATGGAGATAAAGCCGTATGTATTGAGGTAAATTCAGAAACAGACTTTGTTGCTAAAAATGAAGAATTTACAAGTATGGTAAATGCAATTTTGAAAGCAATTCTAGAGAATGATGTTGAGGATGGAGATGTAGATGCTGCTTTAAATCTTCCTTGTGAAGGTGGAACAATTAATGATTTAATTGTAAATAAGACAGCTAAAATCGGAGAAAAATTATCTTTAAGAAGATTCTGTAAGATAACAAAGACCGCTACACAAAATTTTGGTTCTTATATTCATATGGGTGGAAAAATTGCTGTATTAACTTTAGTAGAAGGAGCTTCTGTTTCTGTCGCTAAAGACGTTTCCATGCATGCAGCAGCAATGCGCCCACTATATGTAAGAAAAGAAGATGTGGAAAAAGAAGTCGTAGAAAAAGAAAAAGCTGTCCTAACAGAACAGGCAATGAATGAAGGAAAGCCAGAAGAAATTGCTAAAAAAATGGTTGAAGGAAGAATCCGTAAATACTATGAAGAAGTCTGTTTAGAAGAACAACCTTTTGTAAAAGATTCTGATATGAATGTTCGTACGTATGTGGAAAATAATAATGGAAAAATCGTTTCTATGATCCGTTTTGAAGTTGGCGAAGGAATGGAGAAACGAAACGAAAACTTTGCAGAAGAAGTAGCTAAACAAATAGAAAACTAGAATCATCTAGTTTTTTTGTTTGGAATTTTAGATAAATAAAGAAAAGAAAAAAACGAGGTTGCGAAGAAGGTTTATCCTATGGTACAATGAATAAAATAGAGGTGAAAATATGAAAAAAAGGAGAACTGGCTTCACTCTAATTGAACTATTAGCTGTCATAGTCATACTAGCTGTCATTGCATTAATCGCAACAGCATCGATTATTCAAATCATTGATCGTTCGGAAAGAGGAGCTTTAGAAGATTCCGCTTATGGAATCATAGAAGCAGGAAATGTGTTTTATATAGACCATGTATTGCCTTCTGTAAATGAAACAAGTGAGGACCGAATGAACTTTGAAGTCATAGGAGGAAAATTCGTCAATGTAAAAAATAAAGAGGAGAAATTAGAGTTCAAAGGTTCAATGCCTAAAAGTGGGAAATTACAGATTCATGCAAATGGGGATACGGCAATAGCAATTTGTAGTAATAAATACTGTGCTTGTAAAAGTATAGCGCAAACGAGAGTAACCGTTCAAAGAGAAGACTGTGAAATCGATGAGGATACAGGAGAGATCGGAAAAAAGAAGGATACTACTCCTATTGGAACGGTAATTTCTTATATTGTTTCAAGTTCTCCACCAAATGGTTATTTAGCTTGTGATGGTTCTATTTATAAAATCAGTGAATATCCAAAATTAGCTGAGTCTATAAAAGAGGGGTTGGGGACTTATAATTATTTCGGTGGCGATGGAGTGACTACGTTTGCTGTTCCAAATTTAAAAGGAGAATTTTTAAGAGGCACTGGAACAAATGATCATACAAATCAAGGAAGTGGTGCTACGGTGGGCATCCATCAAGACGCAACAAGCCATCCATTTCTAGAAGTTTATAGTAATCGTTTATTTGCCCAGCGATCTTCTAGTCCAAGCGAAAGTGGCCCACGTAATATAGATAGCGTATCCAAAAAAGTAACACAGAAAGAGTCTTCAATCCCATTAAATGTTGGTTCTAATCAAAGTAGTGTAGCTGAGTTTACATCGCGTCCTACGAATACATCTGTTTTATACTGTATCAAATATTAATATACAGTTGAAAAAAGAAAATTTATATATTATAATAAGTAAGAAATAGAAAGAGGATTACTATGGATGAAATTTTATTAGAAGTAGAAGAAAAGATGAAAAAATCAATTGAAAGTCTAGAAAAAAGATTTATAAATATTCGTGCAGGACGTGCGAATCCTGCAATTTTAGATGGAATCATGGTTTCTTATTATGGAACAGATACACCTTTGAAACAACTTGCAAACATTTCTGTACCAGAAGCAAGACAACTATGGATTAAACCATTTGATAAATCGATTTTAGCTCCTATAGAAAAGGCTATTTTTGAGGCTAATATTGGACTTACTCCTAATAACAATGGAGAAGTGATTATTTTAAATATCCCTGCCTTAACAGAAGAGACAAGAAAAGAGTATGTAAAACAAGCAAAAGGTTATGGAGAAGAAGCCAAAATTGCCTTAAGAAACATTCGTCAGGATGCAAATACTGATATTAAAAAAGTAGGGGCACCAGAAGACGAAGAAAAAGAGACAATGGAAGAAGTACAAGAATTAATTCAAAAATATAACAAAATTGTTGATGAAAAAACGAAAGAAAAAGAAAAAGAACTAATGACAGTGTAAGAACAAACTTTTTTCCATTTTTAAAATGGGTAGATGCGTTTTTCTTTTTTAAATATTTAAAAAGTGAGGGATGAGGTATGAGTACATTTCATTTAAATATCCAAAATGATGATGTTTATAGATGGGAACAAAAGTTAGGGAAATCATATAGTAATTGGAGTGAATCAGAAAAAATTACCTTTTTGATGAGTATGGCTAGTAAAGATCTTTCGGCATTGGATACTTATATTAATCATTTGCAGTTAGGTGATTTAGCGCAAACGCCTTTTGGAAAGAAAATTCTAGAGCTTCAAAGTATGGGTTTTCGAATAATAATGACAAATGATTTTAAATATGCAGGAATGGCAGATAGCGCTTTAAAGGAAGCAAAAGAAATTATTTTGTTTCATCCAGCAGGTCTTCTTTATTATGCAACATCAACACAAGAAGGACTTTCTCTTGGAAAAAATACAGACATTAAACGTAGTGAATTGTATTTTCAAGCTTCTTCATCCTCTAGGGAAGCTATAGAATTATTATCTAGAGGAAGTGGAACAACTTATAGTGATGGAACATTTTTTAAAAGCTATAGTGGCATCAAAAATGAAGAGATTAAAACAATTCTAGAGAGTTTTCAATTTGTAAAACCGTGGAATTCAAAAGCATCTATTTCTTTATTAAATGAAGCAGATGTTTATCAAAAAAGAAATGGAAAGCTAGTGGTCGTTTCTGATGATGAAGCCATGATAAGACAGATGGAAAAAATCGATCAATTTCCAGAAGAGATAAAAAACGATTTAGGTTTCTGTAAGGCAAAACAAAGATAATAGTGGAAATAATCCTGTACCGAATAGGTACTTTTTTCATTTTAAGATATCAATTTTATGGGATTTATGATACAATTTAAGAGGTGATTGAATGGAACATAAAACAAGAAGTGAGCTACGGGTTATTATTATGACAATTTTATATCAAATCAATGTTTACCAAAAAAATAAAATGAAATATGATGTGGATGTTGTAATCAAAGAAGTGGCCAAAGTAGATAATGAATTTGTAAAAGATATTGTTTATGGTGTAATTACATATCAAAAGGAATTAGATGATTTAGCAAACCAATATTTAGAGGGATGGCGAATTGATCGACTTGGAAATACAGATAAAGCGATACTCGAGATGGGATTATATGAACTTATGTATACCAATACACCTAGTGTTGTTTGTATCAATGAGGCAATTGAGTTAGCAAAGTTATATAGTGATGATAGTGTTCGCAAAATGATTAATGCAACACTTGATAAAGTATTAAAGGAAAAAGAAAATGGAAGATAAATATTTAAGTATAACCGCAATAACACGTTATATAAAACATCGAATCGATAATGATAATAACTTAAAAAATGTATATTTAAAAGGAGAGATTTCCAATTTCAAAAGTCACTCTTCTGGTCATATGTACTTTTCATTAAAAGATGAGAACAGTATTATAAAAGCAATCATGTTTAAGAGTGCGGCTATAAAACTTGATTTTGAGCCTAAAGAGGGAATGAAAGTACTCGTAACAGGGGCAATCAGTGTTTATGAGGCCGGGGGAACTTATCAAATTTATGTAAGTGAAATGCAAGAAGATGGGATAGGGAACCTTTATATTGCCTTTGAAAAATTGAAAAAAAAATTGAGCGAAGAAGGTTTATTTGATTCAAAATACAAGAAAAAAATTCCAAAATATCCTGCGCGAATTGGCATTGTAACCGCAGAAACAGGTGCTGCCATTAGAGATATTTTATCGACGATTGAAAGAAGATACCCTATTTGTGAAACATATTTATTTCCTTGTTTGGTTCAAGGAGAATATGCAGCTAAAGACATTATAGAAAAAATCCAAAAAGCCGATGATTATCACTTAGATGTTTTGCTTGTTGGACGTGGAGGGGGATCCTTCGAGGATTTGAACTGTTTTAATGATGAAGGCGTTGCTAGAGCGATTTTTGCTTGTTCTACTCCCGTGATTAGTGCCGTAGGACATGAAGTGGATTTTACGATTGCCGACTTTGTTGCGGATTTAAGAGCCCCAACGCCAACTGGAGCTGCTGAAATGGCGGTTCCTAACATTCTAGACTTACTTAATTTGATGAATCAATATAAAATTCGCTTAAATGAAGGAATTTTAAAGAAAGTAAAGTATTTAGAGTTGGTGATGGACGGATTAAAGGCATCTTTCATCATTAAAACACCAAATATGTTATTTGAACAGAAAAGACAGACTCTAGATTTATATGAAGAAAAAATTAAAGAGCTCTTCATGAAAAAAATGAGTGATAAAAAAATGATTTTAAATCAAATTAAGAAAAATTATTTATTAAATAATCCAACTGTATTATTTGAAAAATATAAAATGACACTTACGAAAGAAATTGAAAAATTAGAATTATTGAATCCTCTTGCTACTTTGAAAAGAGGCTATTCGATTACTTATCTAGAGAACAAAGTAATTAAAGATATAAAAGATGTAAAACCAAATGACGTAATTTGTACACATATAACAAATGGAGAGATTACATCAAAAATAATGGAGGTAAAAGAAAATGGAAAAAAAGAAAACGATTGAAGAGAATATGAAGGAATTAGAAACGATGATTGCCTCTTTAGAAAATGGAGAATTTGGGTTAGATGAATCTATTGAGGTGTATGCGAAAGCGATGAAATTAGTAAAAGAATGTGATTCTGATTTAAAAAAAGTAGAAGAAAGAGTAAGCAAAATTGTAAAAGAAACAGAAGAAGATTTTAAATTAGAAAGTGAAATGAAAGAATAAGATGTATCGATAGTGAAATAAAAGAAATTTATAATCTTTTTTATGAGGTGGTTTAATTATGAAAAAAAAGGGCATACTATTCATCATAATCCTTGTTTTTTTAAGTGCTATTTTTTGTATCGTTTGGTTGTCTTTAAAGCCGAAAAAGAAGTATAGCATCAAACAAGAATACAAACCTTTAAATGAATTTACAGAGAATTATACAACTCATTTAATAACTTCTTATCAAGAATATAAAGAAAGAGGCGAAAAGATTGATTCTTTTCATTTTGTAAATTCTTCGATTACGACAGAAGAAGAATTGGAAGAGGCATTTCATAAAGGAAAAAGTTTTCTACTTTTTACCGTTTCTATAGATGTTTGTCATAATTCGATTTCTTTTGATAAAATAGAACTTGATCAAACCACCTTAAAACTTTATTTGCATGAATCGGTTTCTTGTGGGGTTTGTTCTATAGAAGAGGTTACTTATTTGTATGAGATAGAGGAAAATATCACAAATATAGAGAGGATAGAACCTTATATGTATGTATCAAATATCGTATCTTGCGATATGAATGTCGCCTATAAACCCATTCTTTATTTTTATCCACTAGAACCGATGGATATAAAAGTAACTTTCGCCAATCCTTCTCTTTTAACGTATACCTATCCAAAATATGAAAATTCTTGGGATATACATATTACTCCTTCAGGAACAATCTATGATTATCGAACAAAGCGAAACTATTATGCCCTTTATTGGGAAGGAATTGATTCTACAGTAATCGATACTTCTGTTGGGTTTGTAGTAAAAGGAGAAGATACCGTTCCTTTTTTAGAAGAAAAACTTTCTTATTTAGGACTTAATGAAAGAGAAATCAATGAATTTATTATTTATTGGTTGGATAAATTAGAAAAAAATCCGTATAATTATATTCATTTTCGAACAACAGAAGATATGGAGTCGTATATGAAGCTTCACTTTTCAAAAATTCCAGATACACTTATTCGAATCATGATGGATTATAGTCCACTTTCTAAAAAGATACAGGTAAAAGAACAAAAATTAGAACCAAAACAACGAAAAGGTTTTACCATTGTTGAATGGGGTGGAAGAAGAGTCGAAATGTAGGATCGATTTGACGAATGCTTTCGTTTTGAGGGAGTAAAAATGGAACAGAGAAATTAGAGAAATGTTTCCTTTTTTTTAAAATGAAAAGAAACTATACTTATTGTTTAGTCGTAGAGAAATGTTTGACTTCCTTTTTTAAAAAATAAAATTTTTAAGAGTTTCGCTTTAATTTCTTTTGCTATAGTCTGTTGGAAAAATTTACAATTTATAAACTTTTCATATAAGAAGATACTAAGAATGTAGTCTGTTTAAACAAAGGAGATGTTTTCATGTTTTTTAAAAAAGTGAAAAAAGCATCATTTTTGTTTCTTTTAACATTCTTTATTTTACCCAATTCTATTTTTGCCTATTCGGATAAAATTTATGCAGGTGGAGAAAATATTGGGATTGAAATCAAATCAAATGGTGTATTAATTGTCGGTAGTTATTTAGTGGATGGAAAAGACCTTTGTAAAGAAGCGAAGCTTGAAGCAGGCGATATCATCGTAAAAGTAAATGGAAAAACGATTGACAATATAGACCAGATGGTGGCAATTATTTCAAGTACAAATGAAGAAAAAGTTTCAATTTCTTATAAACGAGAAAATCAAGTATATGAAACAGAACTTCCAGTGATTAAGGATGAAAAAAACATTTATAAAACGGGTCTTTATGTGAAAGATACAATAACAGGAATTGGTACATTGACCTTTGTAGACCCTAATACAAGACGATTTGGTGCGTTAGGGCATGAAGTAGCGGATTCAAAGACAGGCATCATGTTAGAAGTAAAAGAAGGGAAAATATTCTCTTCTACGGTAACTAGTATCGATCGAAGCGACACAGGAACACCCGGAAGCAAGAATGCCGATTTACACCAAAATGACCAAAAAGGAACGATTTTAGAAAATACGAACAGTGGAATTTTTGGAACTTATAAAGAGGATTATTCAAAGCCAAAACTTTATACTGTAGCTCGTCCGAATCAAATTCAAAAAGGAAGTGCCCAAATTTTAACTGTGACAGCGGATGAAAAAATTGAAACCTATGAAATTGAAATTTTAAAGATTATGCCAGATAGTGATACGTATAAGAATATTTTATTTGAAATAAAGGATAAAGAATTATTAGAAAAAACAGGAGGAATTGTGCAAGGAATGTCAGGAAGTCCTATTATTCAAGGAGATTATATCATTGGTGCAGTGACTCATGTCGTAGTAAATAATCCAGAAAAAGGATATGGAATATTTATTACAACCATGTTAGAAGAAGCAGAGAATTAGGGTGAAAATCCCTTTTTTCATATAGAGAAATAGAGGCTTATTCTCCTACAAGAAATGGATAAGTTTTTTATGTGTTGGTAATAAAATGTACAGGAAATTAAAAAAATTATTGACACGAACAAATGTATACTATATAATGAATTTATGGAGAAGATCAATTCGAAAAGGAAGAGTATTTCTTCAAGAAATAAATAGAAAGAATGGAATATTTTTTAATAAAATAGGCTCTATAGTTGTAACCTTTCTAAAGAAAAGTTTTTAAAACAATAAAATTTGAGAGAGTAGTAAAGTAGGTGGTAGCTTGGATTTTATAAAAAACTTGGATCAAAAAACACTATTCATTGTTCCAGAAGCGGTGAAAGAAAAGATTTTATTATACATGGAAGAAAATCAGTGCTTTTTTCCATTTAAATTAATGTCATTAAAAGAAGTACGAAATCTTTGTACGTTTACTTATGATGAAAATGCCGTTTATTTTGTACAAAAAAAATATGAAGTCAAACGGGAAGTTGCATTGATTTATTTGGAAAATTTGTACTATATAGATGATAGTTCTAGTCGGAACATGTGTATGCTTAGGCAGTTGAAAGAAGAATTAGAAGAGAGGAAACTTCTTTTTTCTCATCCTCATGCTTTTTCTTTTTTGCAAACATTTTCTATTATACTATATGGCTATGATCTAATAACCAAGTATGAAGAAAATCTTTTAAAAAAAATAGAGACCTATGCTCCTATAAAGCGAATAGAACCTTCTTATTATCCTTTAGAAAAAGCCTATGTGTGTCAGACGAGCGAAGAAGAAATTTCTTATGTATTTGAAAAAATTTCTGACTTACTAGGAAAGGGAATTTCACTAGATCATATTTATATAACCAATATCCCAGAAGACATGTATCCTAAAGTAAAAAGGGTAGCCGATGCTTATCATATTCCGCTTCAAAAAGAAAAGAAATTTTTATATGCAACACCCATGTATGCCAAGATGAAAGAAGAACTTCTAAAAGGAGAAGAGAATATAGCCTTAGTGCCTCCAATGGAAAAGTTATTCGAAAAATTAAATCAAATTATAGACATAGATATGTCTGAACTCGAGGAAGTGCTTGATACTTTTGCGCAAGAAATTTCTATAGAAGAAAATCCTAAAAGTTATTTAAAAATAGGACCACTAGTAAATACAATATATTCAAAGGAAGATTATGTCTTTATTTTAAATGCCAATACTTCTTTACTTCCACAAACCTATAGAGATGAAGATTTTTTATATGACGCTATAAAACCATCTTTTCTAGAAAATACATGTGAAAAAAATGCACTTTATTTAGAGGGAACGAAGAGAGCTATCGAAAAAATTGAAAACAAAGTGCTTCTTTTTATAAAGGAAGAAGAAGGTGTTGAATATTATCCATCTCCTTTATTAGAGGGCCTTTTAATCGATGAGATTGTCTACCATGGTATCAGTCATTATAGTCATGCGATAAATAAAAAAAATTTAGTGGCCTTTCTTGATAAATATTATAAATATGGTGTACTTACTCCTTCCTTGCCTCAATTAAGGCAAAACTATCATCTTGCTTATCGAAGTTATAACTCTACTTTTAAAGGAATTTCAAAAGAAAAGTTAAGAAATTATTTAAATGAAAAACTTTTACTTTCTTATTCTTCTCTAAATACATTTTATGAATGTTCTTTTAAATACTATTTAGAATATATTTTAAAACTATCTTTCTATGAAGAAAAATTTAGTGCTCTTTTAGGTTCTTTATATCATGCAATTTTAAAAGAAAACCCTAAGGATATAGAAGCTTATATTGGTAAGTATTTAGAAGAAAAAAAGATGACCTTATCAAAAAAAGAAGATTTTTATATCCACATGAATCTATCTGATATACAAGAAGTAAATGATTTTTTTATGGACTTTAAAGAACATTCTACTTTTCAAGCAGAAGAATTAGAAACACAAATCAACCTTCCTTTTGAATCTTCTTTTTCAGTTACAGTGATGGGAGTGATAGATAAAATATGGATGGATTTAGATTCTTCCTTAGCCATTTTAATTGATTATAAAACAGGAAAAACCGATTTCCGATTGAAAGATATTTATTATGGCCTTAGTATGCAATTGCCTATGTATTACTATTTGGTTCGAAAAGAAAAACCAGAATTAAAAATCATTGGCTTTTATTTAGAACATATTCTAGAGAAAAATTTTCGATACCAAAGTGGAAAGAAAGAAAAGGAACAAAAAAGAGATTCTTTAAAACTAAATGGATATACATTAGCGGATATAGAGCTCCTCTTTAAATTGGATAAAACGTATCAAGAGAGTCGCTTTATTAAAAGTTTGAAAATGTCAACTAATGGTTTTTATGCGTATAGTAAAGTTCTTAGTGAGATCAAAATGGAAAATTTGTGCCATTTTGTAGAGCAAAAAATAAAAGAAATGGTACAGGCGGTAGAAGAAGCAAAATTTCCTATTAATCCAAAACAAATACGAAGAGAAAATATCAGCTGTAAGTATTGTAAATATAGAAGCATTTGTTTTATGGAAGAAAAGGATATCGTTCAATTAGAAGAGTGTAGAGATCTTCAATTTTTAGGAGGTGAAGAGGATGACGAAATGGACAGAGGAACAGGAGAGAGCTATTTATGAAAGCGGGAAAGATCTTTTAGTATCCGCAGGAGCAGGTAGTGGGAAAACAGCTGTACTTACAGAACGTGTTCTTTATAAATTGATGAAAGGGATTCATATTGATGAACTTCTCATTTTAACTTTTACGAATGCGGCGGCTGGAGAAATGCGTGAGAGAATTCGAAATAAGATAAAGGAAGTCCCTTC
The DNA here is from genome assembly GCA_910578745.1 of uncultured Bacilli bacterium. GTDB lineage: Bacteria > Bacillota_I > Bacilli_A > RF39 > UBA660 > CATOJL01. Next base: position 17,826 of record CAJTSN010000005.1, on the reverse strand, counting down.
CTTAAAAGAAGAACTTTCTCGAATAGACACCGCTTATATTACAACTTTTGATAGTTTTGCTCTTTCTATTTTGAAAAAATATCATTATAAAGAAAATAGAAAAAAAAATGTACAAATTGTAAGTCAAGCTTTTAGTAAACGGTTAAAAAAACAGATGATTGATGAGACGATGGAAGAATATTATCAAATGGAAGATCCTCGTTTTTTGAATTTACTTAAAACATTTACTTGTAAAGATGATACATCGATTCGCAAAATTCTTCTTTTTTTAAGTGATAAATTTGCTCAGGAGATTGACACAGAATCTTCCATAAAAAATTATGCCTCTACGTTTTATGGACCTACTTATTTACAAAAAATAAAACAGGAGTTTCTTTGTTTTTTAGAGGAAAAAAGGAAAGAAATTTTTGATTTAGTAGAAGAAATTGAAACCGTGGTGGACGGGACTTATTTTGAAAAATTAAAGACAGTTGTTGAAGAAATTTTAAAAACAAACTGTATGAATCGTCTACCAACTCTT
>CAJTSN010000005.1:9860-17296 GCA_910578745.1 uncultured Bacilli bacterium | reverse complement strand
AAATTAGATGATTATTTTCTTTTACAAGAAAAGAATGTCGAGGAAGAAATCGAGGGATATTTAAAAACAAAAGAATTTGTGGAGATTTTGTTAGAAATTCTTTTGAAAGTAGAAAAAAAAGTGATGCAGTTTAAAAAGAAAAAAGATGTGTTTGAATTTATTGACATAGAGAAAATTGCTATGAATATGGTCATAAAGTATGAGGATATTCGTCAGGATTTAAAAAAGAAGTTCAAAGAGATTATGATTGATGAATACCAAGATACGAATGATTTGCAAGAATATTTTATCTCTTTAATTAAAGAGGATAATTGTTATATGGTAGGAGATATCAAACAGTCCATTTATCGGTTTCGAAATGCAAATCCAGCCATATTTAAAGATAAGTATGACTTGTTTGCCGATGGAGTTTGTGGAATTAAAATTGATATGAATAAGAATTTTCGTTCTAGGGAAGAAGTGATTCAAGATATCAATTGTCTTTTTTCTAAATTGATGGATAACCAGTTTGGAGGAGCTGATTATGTTGCGTCACATCAAATGATTTTTGGAAATAAAGATTATACACTGAGTCATCCCATCGATGACTATCATATGGCAATTTATACCTATTCGAATGAAGAAAAGGAAAAAGAAAAAGTAGAGGCAACGATTATCGCACAAGATATTGCAAAAAAAATAGCCGATAAATACCCTATATATGACCGAAAGCTAGGGACAACTCGGAAAGCAACATACCAAGATTTTGCCATTTTATTGGATCGAGCTTCCTGTGCAGGAACTTATAAAAAAGTATTTGAAGCCTACCAGATTCCTCTAGCTATTTTAAAAGATACCTCTATTTTGGATCATTCTTTATTACAACTTTTAACGAATATTCTTCATTTTGTTTTTAAAGTACAGAGGAAAGAAGATTATCGATTTTATTTTGTATCCCTTGCTCGTAGTTTTCTATATGAGTATACCGATGATGAAATTTTTACTCTTCTTACAGAAAAAAGAATAAAAGAAACAGAAATTTACAAGACGATATTCGCTTTAAAAGAGAAGTTTTTGTATTTAACGCCTTCTATGTTTATGGAAGAAGTGGTTGCCTCTTTTGCAATTGAGGAAAAATTATATAAAATAGGGGATATAGAAGAACATTTGAAATTAATAGATACAATAATTTCTTTATGTAAAGAATTAGAAAAGAGTTGTTATACAACCGAAGAATTGGAACGTTTTTTTGATGATTTGTTTGAGCAAGGACTCGATTTGAAAATGGCAAGCCCCAAAGGGGGAAGTGGCGTTTCCTTTATGACCATCCACAAATCAAAAGGGTTGGAATTTCCGATTTGTTATTTTGCAGGTTTAACGAAACGTTTTAATATATCCGATTTGAATGATTTAATATTATATGATAAAGAATATGGAATTGTATGTCCTTACTATGAAGAAGGTATACGAGAAACACTAGTGAAAACTTTGGTAAAAGAAAAGTATATGCAAGAAGAAATTAGCGAAAGGATTCGACTTTTTTATGTAGCACTTACCCGAGTGAAAGAAAAAATGATTTTTGTATGTCCTTCCTTTTTAGAAGAAATACCTCCGAAAAAAAGCGAAGTTCGTAGTTTCTATGACCTATTAAAACCTTTAGAAAAACAATTAGAACCTTTTATTGAAGAGAAAAAAGAGGTAGAGAAAAAAGAAGGAAAATCAGAAATAAATTGGGAAGAGATGAGGGAACCTATTTTAGTACATGAACATTTCTTTAAAGACGAAGTGCAAGAAAATCAAATTTTTTCGAAAAAAAAGACAAAACTCCTTCAAAAGGAGGAAAAGATAAATATAGCTTTTGGAACAAAAATACACCAACTATTAGAAGAAACTCTTGAACTACAGGAAGAGAAAAACGAGGTAGATCCTTATGTTGCTGCCTTTTTAAACCAAGAATTACTTCAGTCAAGAAAAGAAGCTACTCTTTTTCAAGAATATGAATTTCTTTATGAAGAAGAAGGAAAAAAATATCATGGAATGATTGACTTTATGCTTGTGTACGATACCCATGTTGTATTAATTGATTATAAGTTAAAGGACATAGAAAAGAAAGAGTATCTAAAACAATTAAAAGGTTACCGAGCCTATATAGAACATAAAACAAAGAAACCAACTACCGTTTATTTATACTCTATTTTGGAAGATAAGATGAAAAAAGTAGACGGCATATAAAAATATAGTATTTTTGTAAGTATCTCTTCATGCGCTTTTTAATGTCTTTATAATCTTTATTTATAAATACTTATGGCATTTTTCTTTTTTAGAAGATATCTCATATATTTTTATGCAATTAAAATATAGATAAAAAAATACTATGACATTATGCATAGTAGTAAAATATATTTATGAGCGAGACGAGTGACGAAGCCACTCTAGTCTTCGCCATATTGCAAAAATAAAATTAAATATTGTTTTAAGAACAATTGTTTGTCATAATATTTATGACAAACAGAGAATTTCCTCTATTTATTATAATATTACTCCTATTCTTAGTTGTAATTCTTTTACTTCTAAAATAGAAAAAGCATCTAATTTCACAACAATGTGATTTTAGATGCTACCCTACAAGGGATTGCATTTGATTACGCACAATCAAATGTATCCTTTTTTATTTTATGCAAGTTTCCTTGACATATTCATAATAACATAAAAATTGCTTTTTTCCAAGTTTATTATTCGCGTTTTTTTATTTATTAATGCCATAAAGAGAATTTTTTAGTTAAGGGATCAATTAATTCTTTTTCTCCAAAGGCAGCAATACAAAAATAATTCATATCTTCACTAGAAGTTTCAAGAGTTTTATCTAATTGTTCTTTGTAGGTATCTCCTGTCATAGTTTCAATAAAATCAGTAAATAAGATATCATTTTCAATAAACTCATTTCTTAATTTTTTTATTTCACCATTTTTCCCTCTTAGCACTATTAAAGAAAGTCCAGATATGCTTTTATGTATTGAACCATCCTTATCCACAAAATCAATAAAACTCATTTTTTCTTTTAATTCTTTTGGAGCTACTCCAACTAGCCCAGCATATGAATGAGCAATTGCATTCATAGCTTTTCCAATTTCCAAATCCTTATTAACTACTACAACAAATTTATATATATTATTGTAAACCATCTAATCGCCTCCTAATTACTCATATTGTATCATAAACTTTATGAAGAGTAAAATATATAACTACTAATAGATACAATCATAAAACTAGAAATACAATTATTTTCAATATCATTTGTAAAGTAGTAAATTAGTAGTAAAAATCTCTTTATAATCATACACATATGCCTAAATTAAAAGTTTTTTTAATAGAATTAATATTTTTTATATAAACATTTTTAAAAAACCAAACGAGATGAGCATCATAATAAGACTTGCCATAAAAATTCCAATTAAAGCAGCAAGAAATGATTTTTTCTTATCCATACCAAGAAGAGCTGCAATGAGACATCCTGTCCATGCGCCAGTTCCCGGAAGTGGAATTCCAACAAATAGAACAAGTCCAATATAGCCAAATTTTTCAATTTTTTCTTTTTTGGAATTTGCTTTTTTCTCGATCCATGTTACCATTTTGCATAAAGGTGTTTTTTTAAGTTTTTCAAATAGAAACTCAATGAACCATAAAATAAAAGGAACAGGGAGTATATTTCCAAGGATGCATAGAATATAACTGGTAATAGGGGATAAATTTAGCAAAGAAGCAGCAAGTAATCCTCCACGAAGTTCTAAAATGGGCATACAAGAAATAAAAAAAACTAAGAATTCTCTAGAGTATCCTCCAGCATCTGTTTTAAAGTTTTCAACAAAAAAGTTCACAATTGCTTCCATATCATTCTCCTAACGAACACATTATATCTTCTTTTTAAAAGACTGTCAAATGTATTGAATAAAATTCACATTTATATTATAATAAGAAAGATTGGAGGCATTATGAAAAAGAGAACAATTAGTGCTTTTTTAGCGCTCTGTATATTTATTCCTATACTCTATTATGGGGGAATTCCTTATACAATTATGATGTATATTCTCTCTTTACAAGGAATGCGAGAAGTATTTGATGCTTTAGGCAAGAAAAAGAATGTACCACAATTTGTACAATGTATCTCTTATTTAATTATTACTTATCTGGTTTTAACAGCGGGAACCATTTCAAGTATTACAGCTATTTTTGATTTTCGATTATTAAGTTGCATTGTTCTTTTATATTTGATACCTGTTATCATTTATCAAAAAGATAGTACATATGGTATCGTAGATGCCTTTTTTATGATAGGAATTGTAAGTCTTTTAGGTTTATGTTTTTCTTTATTTGTCGTTATTCGAAATATAGAGGCAAGTTGGATTGTATATCTTTTACTAATAACGATTTTTACAGATACCTATGCTTATCTAACAGGAAGTTTAATTGGCAAACATAAATGCATTCCTAAAATTTCTCCTAATAAATCATGGGAAGGCTATATTGGGGGAACCTTGATGGGGGTTTTTGTGGGAAGTACATATCTTATCACAGTTCATGAACTTTCTTTTTCCCTTTTTGGAACCATCTGTATGACTTTATTTTTATCTGTGATTGGACAATTTGGAGATTTGATATTTTCAGCAATGAAAAGAAACTTTAACATAAAAGATTTTTCTGATTTTATGCCAGGACATGGAGGAATATTAGATCGCTTTGATAGTATATTCTTTGTTTTGATGGCTTTTACTTTTTTTATTCATATTCTATAAGGAGGATTTGATGATTTATGACACTCATTTATTTTATTTTTGTACTTTGTGTAACTGTTTTTATTCATGAATTAGGGCACTTTTTATTTGCTAAAAAAGCAGGGGTCCATGTATATGAGTTTTCCCTTGGTATGGGACCTAAACTATTAAAAAAGAATCGAAAGGGAGATGAAACAGACTATTGCTTGCGTCTTTTTCCAATAGGAGGATTTGTTGCTATGGCTGGTGAGGATACAGAAGATGAAGATGTTCCTAAAGAGAAGCAATTGATTCATAAAAAATGGAAAGACCGTTTTTTGACCATTATAGCTGGGGTTTTATTCAATTTTCTATTGGCGTTTGTTCTTCTTTTTTTAGTAGGGTTGATAGCCGGGGTTCCTAAAAACCAAGCAACCGTTAGTCATATTGAAGAAGGATATGCTTTAAGCACAACCAATATGAAAGAGCAAGATAAGATTATTTCTATGGATGGACATTCGATTACTTCTACGGATAAACTTATTTTTTATCTTACTATAAATGGAGGGAAGGAAACGACCTTTACAGTTAAACATACAGATGGAACGAAGGAAGAAATTACCATTGCACCTACAAAAATAGAAGATCAAGAAGGAAATACGACCTATCGCTTTGGCTTAGAGGTGGATAATAGTAAGACACATGACATAAAGGCATTGCTTTTATATCCTTTTGAAAAGACGTATTCACTGGTTGAGCAATTGCTACTCACAGTGAAAAGTTTATTGTTTGGTCAGTTGAGTGTGCAGAATTTATCAGGACCTGTTGGTATTTATTCTGTTGTTGGTGAAAGCGCGAAAGCTGGGTTTATAAATATACTTTATTTGATAGCTTACTTATGTATCAATGTTGGTTTTATTAATCTCCTTCCTTTTCCAGCCTTTGATGGAGGAAGAGCACTTTTCTTGCTTATTGAAAAAATTAGAGGGAAAGCCATTAGTAGTCGAACCGAGAATATGATTCATTCCTTTGGTTTTTATCTTTTAATGGCTTTGATGGTCTTCGTCACATGTAATGATATTTTACGTTTATTAGGATAACTTAAAAAGTTGTCTTTTTTTTGGAAGGAAAAACAGAATTTATCCTCTATGTTTATAATGAGGAGGTGAGAAAGTGAAAGAAAAGAAAAAGTTTTTACCATTGTTAACTATCCCTCTTTTTGTCTTTTTTCTTCTTTTTTCGCAACTACATAAAAGTAGTAGAAAAATAGATAAGAAGGAATATGGAGATAGTCATGTAGAGGAAATCATCGAAAAGAAAGAAGAAGAATTAGAAGAAAAGAATGTGAAAAAAGAAGCACTAGAGCAAATAATGTATACCGTAGATATTAAAGGACAAATTGCAAATCCGGGAATTTATACGTTAGCAAAGGATTCTAGAGTGTTTGATGTGATTCAAGAAGCGGGAGGTCTTTTAGAGTCTGCGAATACATCGCTTATTAATTTAAGTAAAAAAATAGAAGATGAAATGGTCATTATTATTTATAGCAATGATGAAATCGATTCGCTTAAGAAAGAGGAAAAGATCTTCTATACGATTGTTGAAGGTGAAAAAGAATGTCCTGATGTTATGAATGATGCCTGTATTACAGAAAAGAAGGAGGAGAAGAAAGAAGAACAAGTGGAGGAACTAGAGGAAATAAAACAAGTGAATCTCAATACAGCTTCTTTAGAGGAACTAATAAAACTTCCGGGAATTGGAGAAGCCAAAGCCCAAAATATTCTTCGTTACCGTGAGACATTTTCTTTTGAGACCATTGAACAGCTAAAAGAGGTAAGTGGAATAGGGGAAGCGTTATTTGAAAAAGTTAAAGATTATCTTACTGTTTAGTTATCTTTTCATTACAGTATTTACCTTTTATCAATTGCTATATCCAAAAAAAATAAAGAAAATGGATGCGGATTTTGAAGGAAGAGTCATAGAAATAAAAGATGCAGATACTTATACCTCCTATATTATTCAAGGAAAGGATAAATTTATTGCTTATGACTATACCAATGGCAATAAACAAATCCAACTAGGTCAAAGGGTACAAGTCAGCGGAAAAGTACAAGAAATAGAAAAAAATCGTAATTTCTATTTATTTGATTATGAAAAATATTTGAAAAGTAAAAAGATAGATTATAAGATTACCATTCAGAAAATAGAACTAAAAAATGCAAAGATTCCTATTGTTTATAAACTAAAAAATCTATTTTTAAACTATTTAGAAAGCTTTGAGGATACAAAAGCGTATATGCTATTACTTTTATATGGGGAAAATACCTTAGATAGTGAGATTTATGATGGATATCAAAAACTTGGCATTCTTCATTTATTTGCTATCTCAGGAATGCATATTCAATTTTTTGTTCAAGTTTTTAAAAAAGGAATTGCAAAGAAAAAAGTACAGAAAATATTTTTATTTAGTTTTTTGACTTTTTATTTTTTTATCACAAAATCTTCTCCCGGAATTGTAAGGGCCATCTTGTGTGAAAATATTTTCATTTTAGGAAATAATAAAATAAAGAGGAGAGAGATTCTTGTATTTGTATTTTTTTTAATGTTAGCATATAACCCATATTTTCTTTACCATACAGGTTTTAAGCTTAGTTTTTTGCTCAGTTTTATCTTAGGCTTTGTAAAAGAAAAAAAGTATTTCAAAAATTT
>CAJTSN010000005.1:0-9850 GCA_910578745.1 uncultured Bacilli bacterium | reverse complement strand
AAAACATCTATACTTGCATTTTTAGTAAGCATTCCTATTTTAGTCAATATGAATTTTGAAATCAATCTTTTAACACCAGTGGCAAATTTCTTCTATGTTCCTTTTGTCTCCTATCTTTTATTTCCATCTATTTTAACTACCTTTTTTCTTCCATTTTTAGAGCCTATTTTGTGTGTTGAAATTTTCATCTTAGAACATACAGTGTATGTTTTAAATCAGATTCCATCTGTTTTACCTTTAGGCTATTTTTCTCTTTATTCTTGCCTTCTTTTTTATTTTCTTTTAGCACTCTCTTATCATAAAAAGAGTTTCATTCTGTTTTTATTTTTCTTTACTTTTCTTCATTATTTTAAGCATGATTTATTAAGAGAAAATAAAATAACCCTTCTTGATGTTGGACAAGGGGATAGTATTCTTATTGAAAATGGAGAAAGGAAAACTACGATTTTGATAGATACGGGAGGGGAACGGCAAAAATCAAAGGCACTTTCTGTTTTAATTCCCTCCTTAAAGGCTAGAGGAATTCATAAATTAAATGCGATTATTCTATCGCATGGAGATTTTGATCATGCAGGCAGTGTTATAGAGCTTGTTCAAAATTTCCCAGTAGATAAAGTTTATCTCAACAAAGGTTCGGATACAAGGCTTGAAAAAGAAATTCTTGCATATTTACAAAAGAACGACATACTATATAAAAAGGTAGAGGAAGAAAAGTTAGAAGAGGAACTTGGATTTACTTTGTTTCATTTTGAAAATCCAGCAGATGAGAATGAAGATAGTTTAGTAACCTACATGAAAATTGCATCATATAATATACTATTAATGGGTGATGCAGGGGAAAGAACGGAAAAAAGTTTAAGCCATACGTATAAACTTCCAAAAATGGATATTCTAAAGGTAGGACACCACGGCTCTAAGTATAGTTCATCTAAGAATTTTTTAAAAGAGATTTCTCCAAAATATGCTCTTATTTCTGTTGGAAAAACAAATACATATGGACATCCAAGTCTTGAGGTTATCAATCGTTTAACAGAATTAAATACCACCATTTTAAAAACAAGTACACAAGGTAGTATTGAGCTTCATTTAAAGAAGAACCTATCCATTCGTACTTGTTTAAAGCCCGCTACGCAGTAGCGTTTACATAGACGAAAGAGAAGAATTTTCTCTTTCTTTGTTTACAAAAAGAAAAAAAAATTATAGTATTATATTGGCATCTATTGGGGGTAGGAAGTATGAATATAGAACAGACTGTGGAAAATTTAATCAAAAATAGACAAGCTATTTATAAATTATATAAGGAAAGAATATATAACGGTAGTTTTGGTTTAACAGAGAAAGAATTGAAAGATATACCAGATCCTTTTTTCTATTTTATGGATATTTTGTTAAAAAAAGAAGAAGAATATATCGAAATTTTAAATCGTGAAGACTATTTTGCTTTGGTAAATGAAATAGAAAAGTTGTATGAAATTCTTCCCTCTATCGATGAAAATCTTATTGTGCAATATATTGAAAGTGGAAGTAATTTTTTGCCCTATTTACGTGTAATTCGTATATTAAATATCATTTTAAGTGAAAAAACACTTCCTATAGAATGCGATGAAGAAAATTCAGATACTCTGCCTCTTCAAAAAGAACAAAAATACGAAAGTGTTTCCGAAACTGTGATTGATCAAATATGGCCAGAGTTAGAACAACAATATCTTGCCCATTTCATAAATATTGCTTTTGAGAAACAAGGAGATTATATAAATACGCCATATGAAAGAATGATGAGAGAATTGCCTTATGATTTCATTTATTTATCTTCCTTTTGTGAGTCCCATTTTGTATATGATGGTATTTCAAATGCATCTTATACATTGTTTTTAGTGGAAGATATTTATCCGTCTTACTTTTTGGCAAACAAAATAGGTAGAGAAGCGATTAGCGAAGATGCTATAGAGAAAATAAGAATACAGTTATTATCGCTTGCAAAGAAAAAAGAAACTTTGACGATGTCAAAAGCCATTTTAAGAGATCTTTATATTGAAGTTTTATGTGCTGAAGTGGAAGAAGGAACTTTAGAAGATTTGATTATGAATATGCAAGACATTATAGATGAAATAAAATATCCTATGCCTATTATTAAGAATTTAAGACAGATTCGGGATAATTGTATTGTCTATGAAGATGATAAAGATATGGACAGGGACAGCGAAGAAAAAGTGAAAAGAATGAAATAAAGAAAGGAAACCTTAAAAAATAAGAACTTTACTCACCTAAAAAAGGACCTTTTTTATGAATTAGTAACCAATATAAGTAGAGTGTGAATCAGTACAATTTTGTTCTAAAACTTAAACTTGTTTGTTTTAAGATCACATTTATTATATAATTTTATTAGGAACATTTGATGTGAGTGTCGTCCTCCAATCTTGAGAAAGAAAGGAGGGGTAGAAATGAAGAAAAGAACTTTTATTATAAAAGTCCTTCGATACATTGCTATCATTTTATTACTCCTTACCTTATTGATAATAGCAATAAAAATATGACACTCTTTCATCTCTGATTGAGTGTCAAACCTAATTTTATTAGAGGTGGCATTCACTTGCAGAATCGAATGTTCCTCTTTTTTTATTTTATGCAAGTTTCCTTAACATATTTATCATAACATAGATAAATCATTTTGTCAAAAGTGATTTCCTAAAAATTTTGCACCAAAATTGTACAGAAATTTAGATATTTTGTAATTTATTTATAGGTTTGAAAAACAAAAAAAGCCTTATAAAAAGGCTAATAAGCAAATGGTGGGGCGTTAGGGATTCGAACCCTGGACCCACTGATTAAGAGTCAGTTGCTCTACCAACTGAGCTAACGCCCCATAAACCAATTATAACATACTATTTTCCAAAATTCTACCCATTTGTATTAAAAAATCTTAAAAAATTTTTGACCCTTACTACTATTTGTTGAAATCTAAAGAAAAATATGCTATAGTAATGCGCAAAAGGGAGGGTTTGTATGATAAATTGCATTTATAAGGTCAAATATGCTTTAGCTCAATTACGGCATAAGTACATAATACAATCAAAAGGAGATAGTAGTTGTTTTCCAAACTTAGAATTAGAGGAATACGCGACTTACTTTCATTATGATGAGAGAAATGACATTTTTTTACTTGAAAAAGATAAACTTTCCATTTTAAAAAAGTTTGCCCTCGAAAATACAGAACTTTTATCTATGATGAATGAAGAGGCGTATCTGGTATCTGTTTGCAATATATTAGGAATAGAAGTATCAAAAACAGATAAAAGAAAAGCATATAAAGCAATTCGCAAGCAATACCATAGTCGTAACTATCAAAAAAAAATTTCGAATCATTATTCTAAAATTGATTTAAAAAAAATAGAACTAAATGAACCATATGGTCTTCTTAAGAACTATCTTCATAAAAGTTTAAACTATAAAGTCTATCTTTTAAAAGTTAAGAGTAAGACCACCAAAAGTATTGCAATTGCTCCTCATGGTTTTAATTTCTTATTTACAGATAGTACCCCTTATACATACGGTGTCGCTTTAATTGAAAGTATCATTCGTAGTGAAAATGGAATTAAAGGTCGTCAATTTAAGTATATGAACTGTTTACAAACCCATGCAAATCCTAAATATATGGCACTGAAGGCAATCGAAGAGGAACAGACATTTCAAAATCCAGATTTATTTTTTATGAAGGGATATTTGGGGCTTGCATTCAACGAAAAAGATACAATTTATGGAGCCATTTATGCAGTAACAGAGCCATTTGTTCGTCTTCTTTTTTCCACCATTGGCATGAAAGAACTTATGGATTATGTATTTTTAGAAAATAAGAAGCAGATGAAGGAAAAATTTAATACTTTATATCCAAATTGTTATGATAGAATTTATAATGAAAAAAACATTTTTAAACGTATGGAAATTTTAGATACACTTGCAATAGAAGAAAATCTAAATCTTTTGGATATATATAAAATTCTATTTCATCCAAAAAAGTTAGTGAATACTTATATAAACCATAGAGTAATTGCTTTTCTTTATCTAAGTCGAAAAATAAATCAAGATAAGAGATTGATTTTTGATTTTATCTATAATTGCTATCCATGGGCCATAGAACATCACGAGGAAGTGACACTTACAAACTGGGCGAAACATGTAAAATTGAAGTTTGGAAAGAAAACATATCAAATGCTCGCTTTAGAATATCGTAAATATAAACAACTTTTAGATGCTCTATAGTTTTACAAATAAAAAGAGCTATGCTATAATAGAAAAAAGAGAAGAGGGTATGTATGAAAAAACAATTTGATAAAATATTAAAAACATCTTTATTGTCTTGGCTTGTTTTTATAGTTTTGGGTATTTTTTTGATTTTAAAAGCAGAATTAACTTTGAGAATCATTTCTTATGTAGTTGGAGGAACACTTCTTTTGGCTATCATTCCCTTAGCGAAGCAATTGTTTGCTAAAGAAACGAATTATGTGAATTTAGCGTTTATCAGTCAAGTTTTTATGGTCGTAGCAGGAATTATTATCATATTAAATACGGAGTTAATCGCTAGTATTATTCCTATTTTAATAGGAATTTTGATGTTAGTGAATGGAATATCGAAACTTCAGTTTGCTTATTTATTAAAAGCAAATCATGTGAAGAATTGGACCTTCACACTGGTTTTGTCGATCTTTATTTTAGCAGGAGGAATTCTTTTTCTAACCAATCCATTTAAAGGAGCAGTGACTATTACAAAATTAATTGGTATTTTTATGGTAGTTTATTCGGTAATCGATATGATTGACTTTTTAGTGATTCATAAAGAGATGCAACACTTTGATGCAAATGAGAATTTAACGGTAATAGATAAAAAGATTAAAATCATAGAAGAGGAGAAATAATCCTTTTTTTCTTGAAGAAATAAGGAATTTATGATATGATTTGTTCTAAGAGAGAAGTGAGAATATGGTAGTACCTAATTTAAAAGAGGCAATGAAACGATCAAAAGAAAATGGGAAAGTTCAGACCATTCATTATGTTTTGGAAGAAGAGTTAAAAGGAATTGCCAAAGGGAAACGTTATTTTATTAAAACATATGGTTGTCAAATGAATGAGCATGATAGTGAAAATATCAAAGCACTTTTAGAAGAACTTGGATTTTCACAAATTGATTGTATGGAAGAGGCAGACCTTATTTTATTAAATACATGTGCGATACGTGAAAATGCCCACAATAAAGTTTTTGGTTTTTTAGGTAGAATTAAAAATATAAAAGAAAAAAGACCCCATGTAATCGCTGGAATTAGTGGTTGTATGGCGCAAGAAGAAGTTGTCGTCAATGAAATACTTAAAAAATATAATTATATTGATTTAGTCTTTGGAACACATAATATCCATCGTTTGCCTCAACTACTTAGTGCTGTTTTAAGCAAGAAAGAAAGCCAAATTGAGGTATTTTCTAAAGAAGGGGATATACTAGAAAATATGCCATTTAAAAGGGATTCTAAATATAAAGCTTGGGTAAATATTATGTATGGTTGTGATAAGTTTTGTACGTACTGTATTGTTCCTTATACAAGAGGAAGGCAAAGAAGTAGAAAAAAAGAGGATATCTTAGAAGAAGTGAATTCTTTAAAAAAGCAAGGTTATAAAGAAGTGACGCTACTTGGACAAAATGTAAATGCGTATGGAAAAGATTTAGAAGAAAAGTATCGTATGGAAGATCTTCTTCTCGATGTTAGTAAAACGGGAATAGAACGAATTCGTTTTGTGACGAGTCATCCATGGGATTTTACCGATAAAATGATTGAAGTCATTTCTACATGTGAGAATATTATGCCTTATATTCATCTTCCTTTGCAGTCAGGTTCTAATACCATTTTAAAATTAATGGGTAGACGATATACAAAAGAGGAATATTTAACTTTATTTCATAAATTAAAAGAAAAAATTCCAAATGTTTCGATTACAACAGATATTATTGTTGGCTTTCCAAATGAAACAGAAGAAGATTTTCTAGAAACATTACAAGTGGTCGAAGAATGTAAATATGATTCTGCTTTTACCTTTATTTTTTCTCCACGAGTTGGGACACCTGCCGCTAAAATGGAAGATACCATTTCAAAAGAAGTCAAAGAAGAACGGTTACAACGTTTGAATGAACGCATCAATTATTATTCAAAATGTGCCAATGAATCTTATAAAGGAAAAATCGTTAAAGTTTTAATTGAAGGTGTAAGTGAAAAAGATGAGGACAAAGTAATGGGATATACAGAAACGATGAAACTGGTTAATGTAAAAGCCGATAAGGCGACGATTGGAAACATTATTGATGTAAAAATCACAGATGTAAAAACATGGAGTATGGACGGAGAAGCAGTGTGAAAGATTTACAAAGAGAGGAGTTTATTCCTTTTCTACGAAAAGTATTTATTTCTTCTTCAAGTGTAAAAGAAGAAGATTTAGAATTTTTTATCCAAAAAAGTGAAAAAGTAGATGCCGAAGAAATGTATACTCTTCTTCTTGAAGTTGGAGAACAAATGGAGGAAAAGGAGCTTCTACGCATACTAAAATTGCTTCCCCAACAACACAAATTATATCTAGAAGTTTTCCTACCTTTAGGATCTCTTCTTCATCCTACTAAAGCAAAATTATATTCATTATTTCTACAGAGTCAAGCAAACAAAAAAAGGGTACGTTAGGTACTCTTTTCTATAGAACTATATTTTTTAATTTCTTCAAGCAAGCTATCTTTTTTCTTTAAAAGAACAGTATAGTATACTTTATCTAAAAATTGTTTTTCTAAAATCGTTCGCTCTTTAAGTAAAAAATCCATTTTTCCAATTTGTTCATAGGAGAAAGAACATTTTACTTTTTCATAGAGAATCAAAGGAACAATAAAAGCTTTATCCAAAGTATTGCATACACTTTTCGTATAGGCCCGAACAAGCCCCGGAGCTCCAAGTAAAATTCCTCCAAAATAACGAATGACAATACAAATCACATGATTCATTTCTTTTTTTTCTAATACTTGTAAAATAGGGGCACCCGCTGTTTTGCTAGGTTCTTTATCATCGGAACAACGTTTGATAGTATCCAGTATATAAGCATAGACATAGTGTTTCGCCATTGGGTACTTTTTTTTACATTCCATAATGGCTTCTTTTGCTTCTTGTTCTGTATCAATCCGCTTTATTACAGAAATAAATTTTGATTTTTTTATCTCTAATACTTCTATTTGTTCCTTTGCGACTGTTTTCATTTCATCACCAAATTTATCATACCAAACTCTTTACTTTTTGTAAAATACTTTGTATAATAAATGAATATTAGGGGGTAGGAATTATGTCGTATGCTGTTGTTTATGAAGATAAGTATATAAAGCCAGGTTTTATGATTTATAGAGAAGATTTTAAACAATTTTTAAAAATTATACCTAACTATGAAAAGGGCGGAAATACATTTACCTTTATTGCTTCTGATGAAACGTTGGATAATCCAGCAGAACGTTTTCGTATCATTTCCTATATTTTTAAAGAAGGACAACCTTTATATACGCTTTTTGAGCATTTAAAGAAAAATATGTCAGATGGATGCACTTATTCTTTAAACCCTATAGAAGAAGGCATCAATCAATTTTATATTGATAAGAAACCAGGCATTTTATATGTTCATTTTATAAAGGATTTGTCCCATAGCCAAAACTTATATTCAAACGCTTTAAGAATTACATTAGGAGGAAATTCAATTCAACAGTTTTTTATGGAATTGGATACACAAAAAACATTGGAAGATAAAGGGTATGTACTTGAAAAAATGATCAATTTAAAACCAAAAGATAAGGATTTCAAATAGTCCTTCTTTTTGTTATAATAAATAAGGTGAGAATATGATACAAGAAAAACTAAAACTCCTTCCTGATAAACCAGGATGCTATTTAATGAAAAATAAAGTGGGTACGATTATTTATGTAGGAAAAGCAAAGAACTTAAAAAAAAGAGTTACTTCTTATTTTAGAGGAGAAAAGTCAGGAAAAACGAAGCGTTTGGTTATTTTGAATATGTGGTTGTTGGCTCGGAGACAGAATCATTGATTTTAGAAATTAATTTGATAAAAAAATATGATCCTAAATATAATATTTTGCTTCGTGATGATAAGAGTTACCCCTATATTGAGCTTACGAATGATACTATCCCTAGACTTTCTATTGTTCGAAATTTGAATAAGAAAAAAAATAAAACAAGTTTATATGGACCATTTCCAAACGTAACCGCTGCTCGAAATACTGTAAACTTACTAAATCGAATGTATCCTTTACGTAAGTGTAAAACAATGAATAAAAAACCATGTCTTTACTATCATATTCATGAATGTTTAGGGTATTGTACTCATACGATTTCTAAGGAAAAAATCGATGTTATGAAAGAAGAAATCAAGGAATTTTTAAAAGGAAATCATGAGATTTTAACAGCGAAAATTAAAATAGAGATGGAAGAAGAAGCCGAAAAACTTAATTTTGAAAGAGCAAAAGAATTAAAAGAACTCCTCGATTATATTGAGGTTACCTTAACTCGTCAAAAGGTAGAAATCAAGGATACAATTGATCGAGATATCTTCGGTTTTTATACTTATAAAGGACTTTTATCGATACAAGTTTTCTTTATTCGTGGAGGAAAAATTTTAGAAAGACATGGGAAAATATTTCCATTAGTGGAAGATGTAAAGGAAGATTTCGAATCCTATATAGCGCACTTTTATCAAAAAAACTTTTTGCTTCCTAAAGAAATTCTTGTTCCATCTTTCGTGGATACATCTTTACTTTCAGACTTTTTTTCCACGCACGTTTTCGCCCCTCAAAAGGGAATTAAGAAATCTTTAGTCGATATGGCTTGTGAAAATGCGAAAATTGCTTTGGAGAATAATTTTGAACTTATTCAAAGGAATGAAGAGAGAACCATTTTAGCGAACGATGCCCTTAAAGAGATTCTTCATTTAGAAAAATTAGATCGAATTGAACTTTTTGACAACTCAAATCTTTTTGGAACTTTTAATGTATCTGGTATGGTTGTCTTTGAAAATGGTGTTCCCAATAAAAATGAATATCGTAAGTTTAAAATTACAAATGATGTAAATGATGATTATGGAACAATGCGAGAAGCGACGTATAGAAGGTATTTTCGTGTTTTAAGAGATCATTTGAAAAGACCAGATTTAATCATTGTCGATGGAGGTATAGGACAAATTCATGTGGTAAGAAGTGTTGTAGAAAGTTTGAACTTACCTATTATGGTTGTTGGATTAAAAAAAGATGATCATCATTCTACAGATGCACTTCTGGCTTTTGACCCACTCATTGAAATTCCAATCGATAAGAAAAGCAACCTTTTTTATTATTTAGAGCGAATGCAAGATGAAGTCCATAATTTTACAATTAGTTATCATAAGCAAATACGAAGTAAAGGTTCACTGGAAAGTGTGTTAGATGGAATTGAGGGAATTGGAGATAAGCGAAAAGAAATGCTTTTGAAAAAATATAAGACCATCAATAAACTAAAAGAATTAACTTTAAACCAATTAGAAGAGATTTTGCCACCCCGAATTGCTCTTAATTTATATCATTATTTGCAAGAAGAAAATCAAGAAAAAGAAAAATAAGATTGTACTATAAATCGTTCTTTTTTTATATATGATTTTCTCATTTGTATCTTATAAAAAATAAAAAGATACAAACAAATAAAAATATGTTATAATGAATAAGAATAGGAGTGGTAGAGTGAAAAGAGGGTTTACATTAATTGAACTTTTAGCCGTTATTGTAATACTTGCCGTCATTGCACTGATA
>CAJTSN010000004.1 GCA_910578745.1 uncultured Bacilli bacterium | reverse complement strand
ATTTTAAACACCATCGTTTAACTAATAAAAACATTTTTATCATCCCCTTAAAATATAAAAAGACTCTGCCCCTAAAAATAGGACAAGAGTCTTGCGCCACCTAAAAATAGATAAATTCATATACCATCATATATGTTCTATTGATAACGGATAGAAATTCCGATTTTTCATACTTATTTTAAATTTCAGAAAAATTCTCATTGGTCCATTCAATACTAATCCACTATAACTTTTCATCAGCCAGTTACTTTCTACAAGTTTCATTAATATTTACTTCTCCAAATCAACGATTTAAAAATACGAGGATATTTTAACATATTTCATGTATCTTGTCAAAAAAATGATGGGTACCCCAGGCGAGATGAATTCTCACATACAAAGTATGCTTACTGGCTTAGCCAACACATCGTTATTCCCTCACAAGTATCCCATCTACAAATATATTATAGCACAAATATAAAAATTATTCACATTTTTTATTACTTTTGTATTCATCAATGTAAACTTGACTTACATATTCAATTGTTATATCACTATATTTGTTAATTGTGTTTTTTGAATATGAGAATTGGTAACAATAATCTTGATTATTTTTAATTCCTTTTCGTTTACAAATATCTTGAAATTTATTTGGTGTAAAACCATGATTCGGTCCAAGTGATAATTCTAACGTTTCTTTTATTTTCTTTACAACATCATTTGTTGTATAAGGGTGAGTTTTTTCAATATCTTTTGGAACATTAATTATAGTTGCTTGTTCGCCACCATCTTTTACAATTGTAAATTTAATATCAGCTTCTGCTTCTTTTTTAGTAGAAACTAACCTTAAAGTTTGACTTAGTGATTCATCTGAATCTAATTCCTTTTTAATTTTTTCTAGCATAAGTAAATTATTAGGATTTAATATTAAAGAAGAAACATCTTTATCATTTCCCGGATTAACTAATGCGATATATGGTGTAACCTTTTCATTTAAGTTATATTCTGTAAAATGTTTTTTGAAAAACTTATTATAGTTTGTTAAACATCTTTGAAAAGCAGGAGATAATATATAATCATATTCTGGTAAAATTAAATGAGTCGCTTTATTTCTTATATTTCTAATAAAAGAAATATTATTTTTTGTTTTATCTGTTGTACTTGTAAACACTTTTTCTACACACTCATCTAATCCAATTGTTCTATTTGAATCATCTTTATAATTAATAACATTTATATCTTTAGCTTTATTAATTAAATATGCCTTTAATAATAACTCCCACGCATTACATATAAAGAAGCAAAAACCTTCAGTTCTATAGTTGATAGTTGGTTTATTTATTATTTCGATTGACATTAAATATGCTTCTTCTGATTTGTTTAATAAAGCATTAATATAATTATTTAATTCATCAGTTGTCATGAATATCATCTCCTTTAATTTATTATTATAACATGATTTTTGTCATTTTAATCCGATAAATTTTACTACACACGCTCATTGATTATGTCAATGTGCAAGTGTGTTTACTAAATTGACACCATTTAGTATTTTACGGCTTACGAATTAAAAAATTTCGTAGTCCTTTTCTTCTAAATACAAATTCATTTCTTTTTCTTTAGATGTACCATTAGTGATATATGAAATATCCTTTTCATTATATAAGTTGTTATCATAACAATCTTTAATTTGAGTTATAACTATATCTTTCTCTTTATCCTTTCCAAACAATAAAATATTTCTAAAAATCTCTTTTAATGCTTGTAATAATTGAAGAATAAAATTTTTAAATGAAGTATTATCATGCTCCAATTTTTCAATTTTATTGTTTAAATAAGTTATCTGAGCATCTTTCTCATCATTAACTGCTAATAATACTTTATAGTGTTTAATCTCTTTTTCTAATTCTTTATATAATCCTTCACTTTTAGCAACCCTATTAACTGCCTCATTTGCTTGTTTTAAATAATCCATTATGGATTTAAGTCAAGTATTTAGACACGAATTTCTTTAGTAATTTAAAATTAAGCCATTGCTAAATTAGCAACATAATTATGATATTTTTGGTTTGGAGTGATATAACCCCAAGTTCCATGGATGCGCTTATTATTATACCAACTCTCTATAAACTCAAATATTACCAATTTAGCTTCGTCGAATGTTTTATATGTATTAACATTCACTTCTTTTTTTTTCAATATGGCATTGAAGCTCTCCATACTTGCGTTGTCATATGGGTATCCTTTTTTACTATAAGAGTGCTTGATTTCTAGTGCACTTAACAATGCTTCATAATCATTAGATGTATATTGACTTCCTCTATCAGAATGGAATATTCCATTCTTTTCTAATCCACGATTCACTAAAGCCTTATTGAATGCATCAATTACAAGTTCATCAGTCATATTAAGACCATAGCTCCATCCAACAACTTTTAAATCAAACAGATCCATTACAATTGCTAAGTAAGTCCAACCAGTCTCTATGGTATAAATATAAGTAATATCTCCAACCCATTTTTGACTTGGCTTTTCTGCAAAAAAGTTTTGCTCCAAAAGATTAGGATATTCTTTCTTATCATCCGTTTTAGTTTTTCCAGAATGATTAAATTTCTTAACTGTAATGCTTCTAAGTCCCAATACTTTCATTCTTCTTGCAACTCTTTTTTGACTTACATGCATGCCTTGTTCTATCAACACTTTAGTGATCTTTGGAGAACCATATCTCCTTTTGGAATCCTCAAATATTTTCTTAATCTGCTCATCTAATTGCTTGTTCGCTTCCTCATAGCTATTCGTATTATGATTGCAATGATAGTAATAAACAGAATGATGAATATTCAAACATCTACACATTAACCGGATATCATACACATCCTTATGTTCATTTATAAATCGAACTTTGTCTTTTATTTCTTTGAGAATATGGCAACTGCTTTTTTTAGTATTTCCACCTCTTGTTCTAACT
This sequence comes from uncultured Bacilli bacterium, assembly GCA_910578745.1. GTDB lineage: Bacteria > Bacillota_I > Bacilli_A > RF39 > UBA660 > CATOJL01. Next base: position 42,176 of record CAJTSN010000004.1, on the reverse strand, counting down.
CCATATTTCTCTTTTTAAGTTTTAAAATTTCATCATTAGTAGTTACTTCGCCTGTTGAAGTAGTAATCGTTCCATACTTCTTAATCCAGTCACTAATGTTCGTGTAAGATATGCCATATTCTCTTACTAAATCCGATTTCTTTTTTCCAGACTCACATAAGCTGACAATTGTTTTTTTAAAATCTTCATCATAATTTTTATGTTCTTTTTTCATAGACACTTTCTCCCTTCATAGGTATTTCTAGTATACCATTACTCAAGATTTTCGTGTCTATATATCTATCCTAACACCAAATATCAATATATCGCTTTACCTCACTTTCACTTTTAAATATTGTCTTACTACATCTTTTCTTACATCTTGTCAACTTCATTATACTCTTTTTTTATTCGTTAAAAAATATTTCAAAGTGATACCGTTTTTTATTGCTACAGCATAATTCATGATTCATCAGATGAATATCTTATAGTAACTAACGGTTCGTCGCATATTTTTTCAACCGTTAAAAACACGTTTGAACATGTAAATGGTGCTGCTTTATCAGCTTTAACCATAAGTCCGACTCTATCATTTGATTTAAGATTTCGATAAATTACACCACTAAAATGATAATAATTATCACTATTTATTTCTAAATTGGATTTAAAATTAGGAATTTCTACTTGATTAAGCGTAGCATCTGCAATGACATTAAAAGTATTGTCTAATGAAGCCGTTGGAATTTGAATAACTACATTATAATTGATTCTATAAGCACATTCTTCAATAATCCCAATTATTCCTCCATCCATATAATATTTAGCCCCTGACCAGTCTGAATAATTAAAGGAACTGGTATATAATTGGGACCTGTAGGACCAATTTCACCTTTTTCTCATTGCACCCTATGGTATTACAAAATCAAAAACATAATCTTTATTCATAAATAAAAACATTCTTTTCTAGAATTAAGATTTAATAAAATAGTTTATCTATAAAAATATATAATTTTTTTAGTTTTACTTTAACTATTTTATAATTATCACATGTTTAGATAAAATAAGGAAGAACGAAATAAACCTATAAATTCAAGAAAAGAATCATAACCACGACTAAAAGACATAGCTTGCACTAACCCTATAAAGGTGGTTTCATAACTAGCCTTTTCAAAACGGTTAGCTTTCATTTTCCCTCTATTATTTGCACTCCTTTATAAGAAAACATGTCTCTCAAATCCTTCCTAACTTTATAGTAAATTATTTTTTCTCTATACTTTGGTATAAGAACTATAATATCTATGTTATTCTTATTATAGGAAGTGAGAACATGAAAAGAATAAAAGATAACTCTAATATTATATTTAAATTAAGTCCACTTTTACAAGAGAAAAACTTTTCTAAAAATAAGCTATGTGTAAAAACAGGTCTTCGTTTCGAAACAATACAAGGGTATTATAATGGGACTATTAGTAGAGTAGATTTACACGTTTTATCACAAATATGTAAAGTATTAGATTGTAATGTGCAAGATATTATCGAATATGTCCCTCAAAAATAATCAAATGATATGAAAAATTATTCGTACTGCTTGCTTATTTTATTTTGAAAGCTCTGTTATTTACAAAATCCAATATAAAATTAGAGTACAAAAAACTAGAGCTAAGCTCTAGAGTGTATATAAATTGCAAAAAGTGAACATTTGTCTGATACGGAAACTGAACGAGTTTCCAAATATTTACTTAGCTTCATCGATTTCAGTAAATGGAGTATTAACTCCATCTCTTAATCTAAAATCACATTCTTCTTCCATTTCAGGTTTTAAATGAAGTGCATCAACCATGATTAGATAAGCTTCATGAAACCATTCTCGAATTTCTTCATCAGGATGCTTAAAACCAATAATCTCGCAAGCATGACAAGAATGCATATAATAATGAATTGGATATTTATCACTATCTTCAGCCATATCTCTAACTTCCTTTAATGTCATTGTATTTCTCATAAAAGTGGTATCCTTAGCAGCTGCATTATATAAAATTGCACTTCTTAATTGTCGCGTTAATTTTTTTGATAAATCATATTTAGATTGACCATCACAGCCTCTTAAAGAAGATAATACAACGGTTTGTTGTTTCCAACTAATATTATCATTAGACAACCATTCCTGAACTACTGACTTCATGTAACCTCCTAAAAATCTATATCTACTACCAGTTTGATAGGTTTCTGCATTTGGCACGCAAACAAAAGGGCTTCCCAACTCTTTTGTTTTCACTTATTATTTTAAATTTAGTTTTCTTTCTAACATTATCCTTTTTTGACCTATATTATTAGCCTGTAAATCCGCTAGCATATGTAAATATCCATCTAATAAAATACTTTTTTCAATTTCATTTAATTCATAAGATAAATATTGAAGATATAATTGATATAAATGCGTATAAGGTTCGAAACTTTTTCTCGTACATATATATTTTAATGCAAAAAATCTATTTTTTGATAAATAATCCCGTATAGCATTTTCTTCAGATTCATTTAGAAGTAAACGAAAACGAAAATATTCGTCTGGTTCTTTTTCATTACACATTACTAACCTTTGAGCAAATTCATCCATAATTGCAAATTTTGTCCAATTCGTTACATCTATCAAAGATTCACCAAATTCGTAATTATTTAACCATAATATAATTACTTCACTTTTTGACAATAAATATTTGCTCAAAACAATATTACTCACGGCTAAACCACCTAAAATCTATATCTACTACCAGTTTGGTAGGTTTTTGCATTTGGCAGGGGATAAGTGAATCGAACACTTATCAAAAGTTTTGGAGACTCCTAGGCTACCATTACCCCAATCCCCTATAAATAAATTTGTGACACAAATATTTTAACACATTTTTCTAGCAATTTCATCATAATTTTTTCTGATTATATTAAATTTAGTAAAGTGACACAAAAATTGGCACAAATTTCAATTTTTAAAGGGTCTGAAATTCTAACTTTTCCCATTATTTAAAGGTATAACAACAATTCAAATCGTTTCAAAACATTTTATTTTTGAAGACCAATATTATACCATTTAACGAATCCTCCATAAAGTAATTTTTAAAACAACTATATTATATCAAAATTCACTAAATTTTAGCAATATAAAATTGATTAAAATCTAAATTAAAAGAAGAAGGCTTTTTCATTTCTAAGCACCAAACTATATTTTTATATACTCATTACTAATATAACATATATCTTATTCATTTTCAATATCTACAAATTCATATTCGTATTGTTGTGTAGAAGCATTTAAAGTAATTTGTACATAGCTATCTACATTATAATATTGATCTGTCTTTGGATTTTTCAAATCTTCATCTAAATATCCATTTTGTAGCTCCCCTATCGTTACATTTCTAGTCTTTTCACTATAACGATTATCACTACATGCAGAATTTCCTGTAGTTAAACAAACAGATAAGTCTAAGCATCCCTCTCCACCGTACATATTACAATATTCTTCATTTCGTACTTGTGATTCATCTGGTATACATAATAAACAATGTTTTTTATCTAATTCATCAGCCGTCCAATTTTTAGCGGCAGATAAAATTGTATCAATTTGTGCATCCTCTGACCCACTACGTGCCTTTTTTATAGCACCTATAATATTTGGTGTGACAATTACGGCTAGAACTGCTAATACTGCAATAACAGCCATTAATTCAACCAACGTCAATCCTCTTTCATTTCGTTTTTTCATACTATCCTTCCTTCTTTGTCTGTATACGATAATCTATTTTAAGTAATAATTTTCTAGGAGCAAATTTAGTTCCATAATAAGCAAACTTCATTCCAACTCCTGGAATAATGACCAATTTTTTTTTAAACATTTGTTTTATTGCATACTCTGCAACCACTCTACTTTCTAAAGATTTTATAGAAAAATGAACTTTAGCCACTTTATTGAACTCTGTTTCCACCGGCCCCGGACACAAAATAGAAATACCAACATTACTCTTAATTTGCCGTAGTTCTTCATAAATAGCTTCTGATAATCTAAGTACATAAGCTTTAGACGCATAATAAGATGACATTAAAGGTCCCGCCTGAAAAGCTGCACTCGATGCTACATTTAAAATATATCCTCTATTTAATTTTGTAAAATCGTTTAAAAACAATTTTGTTAAAATATGAACCCCTTTAATATTCGTATCAATCAAATCCAATTCTTTATCTAAAGAGGTTTCACTAAATTCACCAAAAATTCCAAATCCAGCATTATTAATTAATATATCAATATTTTTATCTTTTACTTGATTATATAAATCCATACAATTAAAGGTAGATGAAATATCCATTGGAATAACTTCCACATCTGTTTTTAACTCTGATTTCAATTTTGCCAGTCTTGTTTTTCTTCGTGCCACTAAAATAAGATCGACACCCATATCACTTAAGACTCTTGCCATATCCGCCCCGATTCCTGATGAAGCGCCTGTTATCAAAGCTTTCATACCATCACCCATTATTATTATATAACAAAATAAATAGGATTTCAATGAATAGTTCGTGATAACGCATCCCTTTTTTCTACACAAATATTTATTTTACTTAAATAAGCCATAATTTTTATATGTTCAAATTCTCTTACTTATTTTATACAATAAAAAACTTATCTAAAGTGATAAGATTTTTTACTATATACGATTACTTCCATTTTCTATAATCCAAATATTCCCATATAGTATATAATATAAATTTAATATATTCTATCATTTATCCTCCTTTCTAATTCTATAAACATAGAATTTTTCTATCATAGCAAGCCTAAAGCAAATAAGTTGTCGAAAAGAAGAAATAAAAAAAGAAGATACCACTTCTACATAAAAAAGACAGACTTACACTCTGCCTAATTCTTTTATTTATCAAATTCCACATTTTAACAATAAAACAAGCTATACTTTTATTTATTCTATTCTTGTCTGTTACAAATAACATTTTAGTATTTTATTTATATTTATAGACTTACCAAAATGGAATAGCATCTATTTGAATCTCCAAATATTAAAACTTACAATTCTATAGGAATCCGTTTCAATATTCAATATCTTGGTAAATTGAATCTTTAATCGTAACTTTTTTAAAAGGATAGGACAATTAAGTCATTAAAGTAGAATTAAATCATTCTAATAATACTTATTAAATTCCTTCCTATCATTAAAACATAAATATTATATATATTTTTTTAATTTTATCAAAAAAGATTCAGTAAATTGGCAACTTCTAAAATCTTATCTTAATTAAAATATTATTTTTAAACAACAATGAGATCAGTAGCAAACCTATTAAAAAGGAGAAATCGTATTAATAGAACTTTTTTAAAAGATAAATCTTTATTTTCGATAAAGTCTTATTGGTTCACCCTATTATTTCTCTAAGTTGAAGCGAGTATACGCTTCAATATAGACATCTTGAATTTTGAATTCAAAAATTTGATCGATGACTCCTTCCGTTTTTTTAGGATTTTTAGAAGAAATTCCTATTGCTGAGATATTTTGTGAATCACTATATCGTTTCATATCACCTACGAAATCTTCAGACGTATTTGCATCTATAACAAGAACATTCTTGAGTGTAGTATTGCTGATAACCTCTGCAAAAATACCATGATCTATTTTCAAATCCTGAATAATCAAATTTTTAATCGTAGCTCCTTTTAAAGTTTGAAATAAAGGCATTGATAAATTTTTTATCGTATGTCCGTCAAAATCGATAGTACCCATAAATTCTCTTGGAATTAAAGTAGTACCACTAGACACTATACTTGCATCTATATCTTCCGTCAAACGATAATTTCCTTTTGGATTTTTAGAAATGAGTTTTAACATCGTCTCTAATTCCACATTTTGAACCATACTATCATCTACTACAGTAAAAGGAACCTCTATTTCTTTTTTCTTTTGAAATGTATCATATTGTAAAATATGGGAAATTTCGATTGTGAAATAAACTTTTCCATTTTCTATTCTATATTTTTGAATTGGAACATTTAAGAATTTCTCTGATTTTGTTTCCAAACAAATAGAATATTCATTTAGATTCTTTAAATCATCTAAGGTAGAAGAGAATAAATTCAGTATTTCTTCGCTGCCATTCTCTGTTTTTTTATGAAGACTTATTCTAGTAATATCTTCCATTTCGAAGGAAGTTTCCTTTACATGAATCTCTTCTTCTAACATCAATTCATCATATACTGTATTTAAACCTGCTTCAAGAGAGTCTGTACTCAACTTATAACGAACAAATACTTGAAATGTATAATAGTCACCTTCTGTTTTAGAAAAGGTAACTGTATTTTTTCCCTTAATAATTTTTTGTTCTTTTAAAGGAATACCTTTATTATTTTGTAAAATAGCCATTCCTTCAACTAGACTATCTTCTAAATCTTCTATCATAAAAGAAATAGAAATGGTCGAATCCTCATTTTCCTGATAATCGAATCCTTTTATATCTGGTTTTTGCTTCAAAATATCCACTTTAACTATATTCTTGTTCGAAACAATTAATGTGTGTCCATTATTTAATATGATTTCTTCTAATAAAATTTCATGAACACCAACGGTTGAAAAACCATCTATTTCCGCCTGATAGTAATCGTCTTTGAAAGTTAATTGATATTTTTTCCCATTAATCATCGCATACTTAGGAGTGAACACGCTTTCATTTGTACTCTTAAATTGTACAAAAATAGATTCTTCTTTATTAAACTGCTTTGTTTCTCCCTCTTGACTGGCTGTTTTTAAATCACGAATTTGTAACTTGTAATCTTCAAGAAATTGTAAAGTTTGTACAAATAAGATTTCCTCTTTTATGACGTTTTCATTTTCACTTAATGTATTGGTATCTCTATCATAACTTACCTTAATTTCTAGATGATACAATTTAAAATCTTCTAATTCAATAGTGAATTGATTATTTCCTCTATGTATTTCTAATTCTTGTACACTTTGATCTTCTAGTTTGGTTAGGAATAATTTTCCCTCTATAAAGCTTTCATCTTTATCGACAATATCAAAATGGATTATAGCTTTTGTTCCCTCATGCATATAAGAATAATTCTGTATAACAGGAGAATCCTTCAAAATTTCTATTTGAGAAGAGTGATTTACTTCAACAATAGAATCATCCTCAAAAATTATTTTAGATGTAATGAAAGCATATACTCCAGCTGTATCAGTAACAGATAAAGTTACACTATATTTCCCACTTTCTAGTTTATGTACATCATATTCTGTAGAATTGATCCAAATCTTTTTTATATTCTCTTTTTTGTTTGTTTCAAGTGCATATGTTATGACAGCTTTTTCCTGTTTTTCATAATACATCTTATCTAGTTTTACTTCATTGATGCGCACTCTTTCAATAGCTTTCATTTCTTCTATAAAAATTTCTTCTTCTACCAATTCTTCGCTTTGACGATAACTTGCAATCACCCTTATTTTATATTTTTCGGTAATTGCCGTAGGCATCGTTTTAGAAATCTGTCCTGATTCTAGTTCTTCCTGATTTAATGAAAGCATAGAAATCATTTGGTTCTGACTATTCAATAATTCAAGTCTCATCCCTTCTAAAGTTTGATCTTCATCTTGTAAATCAAATTGAAAATCTATTGAATTATCTATGATATTTTCAGTGAATTTCAGATTGGATATCGTTGGTTTTCTTTTAAGTACATGTAATGCTACATGATTGTTTTCCTTGATCTCAAAACTATGACCATTGGAAAGAGCAAGAGCCTCTATTTTAAGTATATAATCTCCTATAGTATCATAAGAGGGCATAGTTACATAATAACGATGTTTTTCTTTATCACTCTCTGTAACTTGATAAACTTCTCCATTAATACGAACAAGAGTTGGTTCATGAATTGTAGAATTACTACTTACAAAGCCTATTTGAAAAGGTTCGCCTTTTTCCAAATTCGTTACTTCTACTTTATTTTTATAAATTTTTAAATCAGAAAATTGGAATTGATAATGTATATTGAATTGTAATTCTTTTTCAATCCTAAATGTTTTTGCATAATTTTGATTATTCGTAGTTAAATTGTAATCGATAGCAATGATAACCTTGTATTCCTTTCCATCTTCAACATCTAATACAAAATGGTTTTTGCCTGTTATAGCGGCATAATCCGCTATAAGTGTTGCTTTATCATTATAAATATAAATGTGTGATTTCGTAATACTACTATCTTTATCAAAAATAGAAAAACTTACTTCTACTTTTGAATCATTTTTATTCTCAGTCACTTGATAATTCTCAACAGTTGGCGCTTTCTTTAAAACTTCTATAGAAATTTTATGCGCTGTTTTTACTGTCTTTTCATTACTTAAAATAACCTCTTTAATGAAAAAATCTTTTTTGCCTGCAATATCGCCAGCATCTATTGTAAATGTGTATTCTTCAGAATTTCCTATTCTTTGTACTGGATATTTTTCCCCATTGACAACTATGGAAGAAAGAGACTCGGCATGACTCACATATGCATTTAAACGAACGGTTATCCTTTCTTTCTTATTAACATAAATTTTATCTGCCCTCACATTTGAAAGTTTGACTTCATAATTTAAAGTTTTCTCTAACTTTATTATCAAAAGGGATAAGTCAGTAATCGTAACCTTACCATCACTATTCATATCCGCATTTTCTAGTTTTTCATTCGGTAAAATCTGTTGATGAATTAAGTGTAGTGCTAGTAAATCCACATCCTCATAATCAACAACCTCATCTGCATTCAACTCTCCTTTTAAAAAGAGTCCTCTCCATGTCGCATAACATGTAATAATACACTGTGAAACTAGAAAACCGACAATTAAAAAGGATAGAAAAACTTTTTTATCTTTGATATCCGCATCCTTTTGTATACTCCTTCTTCTTTTGAAAAGCAAGTAAACAATTGTGACAATGTTTTCAATAATCAATAAAACAAATAACCAAAAATATTTTTTCAAAGTTTTAGGTATTTTGAATCCAGAAGATTCTTTTTCATGAGTAGGAATTTCATTATCACGATTTATTGTTTCATCCGTATTTGAAGTTTCTGTTGGCTTTAATGAATTCATAATTGCACCAACAAAGCTACTTTTTATGTTTGATGAATTTAGTTTTATAGAATTTGGATATTTCAATTGGTCTTGAACAATGGAAACCGTTACGCTTTTCTTTTCTAAGGATAAATCTTTTATTCCCTCTGATGCGACTACATCCTTGATTGCAATCGTCGTTTCTCTCCTATTTGCATTTTCCTTCAATCGAAGTGTTACTTTAAGTACCTCTTCTGGTTTTTTGCTCCCTACTTTTTTGAAAGCAATAAATTCTCCAGTTTCTTTATTGTATCTTAAACTTTCCCAACCATTTAAACATGTAAAATCAGATTGCTGTACTTCTTCGAATACATCAGAATCATAATGTAGTGTTGCTTTATAAGCATTAATTCCCTTTTCTACCTCATCAAAATTCTTTAATTCTAAAGTAATTTCTATCTCCATGCCACTTTTTATCTCATTTGTACTACTTTTTATATCTATAGTAGGTGGAGAATTCGCTTGTACTATATCATGCATTGTTATAAAACATATAAAAAATAAAATAAACATATTCAGTATCTTCTTCATAACTTCACCCCCCTACATAAGAATTCTATTGTTTCCTATTATCGGCTAATACTATTTAAAATAATTGAGAATATCGAATTATTTTTAGTTTATCATTTTTTACTCTTAAAAATGAAGATGCTTTTATTTTTCATAATGCAATTCATATCATTTCAAAATAATCATTATCAATTTTTTTAATATCGTATGAATAGTTTGTTTGAACACCGACACCATATTCAATCATTAATTTCGCTAATTCACTCCCATTTATTAAAACGATTGGATGAGATAAATTTTTGGCATACTCCATTGCCTCTTTTGTAAAATAAGAAGTTGTTATAAAAATGCCCTTATTGGATTTTTGAGCCGATATTGCTCCTACGAACTTTTGTAATTCTGGTCGACCGACATTCTCTTTCCATCTTTTTGCTTGAATATAAATTTTGTCTAAACCAAGTCTGTCTTGGTTAATAATTCCATCAATTCCTTCATCGCCTGATTTTGAAGTGACGATATTATTACTGGGATTAGAACCTCCATACCCTATTTTAGTTAATACATCCATTACTAATCTCTCAAAATAGTAAGGATCTTTATCGAATATGATTTCTAATAGTTCCTCACAAAGTTGTTCATTGATTCGTTTATAAATCCTATCAATACTTTCTTCTGGTGTAATATCTTCTTCCTTCTCATTTTGTTCCTGTGAAGCAATCACCAGATTTTCTTGATTACTAAACTCACGATATTCTGCATACTGCGATAAAAGGTCTCTATCAATTTGCTTAGGATTTGTTTGTAATAGTTTTAACCCTCTTTCTGTAATTTTATATTCTCCTCTTCTTATTGTGTCTAATAGTAAAGATTTTTTTAAATAAGTTAAAGACCAATAAACTCTATTTGCTATTAAAGTTTGCTTACCACTTGGTACCATTAATTTTAGATCATTTTCATCTAATTGAAAATAGTCAATTGCCGTCTGTATGCACTCGTTTGTAGCATGAACAGCACTATCAGAGAATAACTGAAGTACAGGTAGCATGAAATATTGAAATTGTGGTACTGCCATTTTATATCACCTCAATATCATTTTAACATATCTAGCTTTTCCTGACTACTATTTATAAGTTCTAGCCTTAAAATTTCCATTTATCTCGTCCACAAAAAAAGGTGCCTTTACGCATCTTTCTCAACAAGTTCTAAAATTACTTTGAGCGCATCGTCTCCTCTACGTTCATCTAATTTTAAAATTCTTGTATACCCACCATTACGAGTAGCATATCGCACTGCTAAGTCATCAAAGACTTTCTTCACAGCTTCTGTATCATTTTGTAAGAAAGCTAAAGCTTTTCTTCTAGATACTAAAGAACCACTTTTTCCATATGAAATCATTTTATCAACAAATTTACGAGTTTCTTTTGCTCTTGCTTCTGTTGTTTCAATTCTCTCATGCATGATAAGGTCTTTTGTTAAATTAGCAAGCATACTTCTTCTATGTTTATTCTCTCTACCTAATTTCCTATAAGCCATACTCTACCTCCTTATTAATCATCTTCTCTAAATTTAAGTCCCATATCTTTAATTTTATCAATGACTTCTTTCAAAGATTTCTTTCCTAAATTTCGAATCTTCATCATTTCTAATTCTGATTTTTCTGTTAAATCGCCAAGTGTATTGATACCAGCTCTTTTAAGGCAATTATATGCTCTTACAGAGAAATCCAAATCATCAATAGAAGTTTCCAATTTCTTAAGTTTACTATCTTCTTGTTTTGCTGTCATAATTCCTGTCATATCTGAAATTTCACTTAATTCTGTTAAAACATTAAAGTGTTCAATTAATATTTTAGAGCCAAGTGCCACTGCTTCTTCTGGACGAATAGAACCATTTGTACTTACATATAAAATCAATTTATCATAATTAGCATCTTGTCCTACACGAGCTGCCTCTACCTCATAATTAATTCTTTCAATTGGAGAATAAATGGCATCAATTGGAATATATCCGATTGGCGCATTCTCAAGATATTTTTTATTATCCGTTGATGGAACATAGCCACAGCCATTGGCGATCATTAATTCCATCTCCAACTTACCACCTTTAGAAACTGTTGCAATTACTTGTTCTGGATTTATAATTTCTATATCTGTGTCTACCTTTATATCTGCGGCTGTAACTATTTTTTCCTCATTTACACATAAAGATACAATCTTCACTTCATCACTATGATTTTTAATCACAACATTTTTTAAATTTAGAATGATAGAAGTTACATCTTCTACAATTCCATCAATTGTTTGAAATTCATGCATAGCTCCTGTGATTTTAGTAGCTACAATTGCACTTCCTGGCATATAAGATAGTAACACTCTTCTAAGTGCATTCCCTAAAGTTATTCCAAACCCTCTTTCAAGAGGCTCTAGTTCAAATTTACCAAAATTATTACTTTCTATATAATCCGTAATTTTATAAATTGGTTTATCAAAGTTTAACATGTTAACACACTCCTTTTCTTTATCCACGTGGACGTTTTGGTGGACGACATCCGTTATGTGGTACAGGTGTTACATCTGTAATAGAAGTAATTTCAAGGCCTGCCGTTTGTAAAGAACGAATTGCTGTTTCACGACCAGCACCTAATCCTTTTGCAAATACAGCTACTTTACGCATTCCCATGTCATAAGCGACTTTGGCTGCTGCTTCTGCAGACATACCAGCTGCAAAAGGAGTTGATTTCTTACTTCCTTTAAATCCGAGTGTTCCAGCAGAAGCCCAACTAATTGTATTTCCTTCCTTGTCACAAATCGTAACAATTGTATTATTGAAAGATGTATGAATATGAGCGATTCCTTCTGGTACATTCTTTTTTACTTTACGTTTTCTTGGTTTATAAGCCATACTATATAACCTCCTTTTTTATGAATTACTATTTTTTCTTATTAGCAATTGTTTTTCCTTTACCTTTACGTGTTCTAGCATTTCGATTGGTTCTTTGTCCACGAACTGGTAATCCTTTTTTATGACGAGTTCCCTCATAAGAATTAATCTCCATTTTTGTCTTGATATTCATGGTGATTTCTCTTCTTAAGTCTCCTTCAATCGTATATTTTTCTACTTCATCACGAATTCGACCTAGTTCGTCATTGTCTAACTGACCAGCTCTTTTATTTACATCGATATTCGCATCTCTTAAAATTTGGTTTGACAAACTTCTACCAATACCATAAATATAAGTAAGTGCGATTTCAATTCTTTTATTATTTGGTATATCCACACCTTTTATACGTGCCATAAAGTACCTCCTTACCCTTGTCTTTGTTTATGCTTAGGATCTGTACAAATAATTCTAAGCTTCCCATTACGTTTAACAACTTTACAATTTTTACAAATTGGTTTAATCGATGATCTTACTTTCATACTTTCCCTCCTATTTCGATAGGTAACCCACATATTTGTCTCATGTAAATGTTCACCTGTTAAAATGAAACCAATCCCTTAGTCCGATTTGAACAGAAATGTGGGTCTTACATTTACATTTTTCTCCATGTGATACGTCCTTTTGTTAAATCATACTCTGATAATTCCAAAGTGACTGTATCTCCTGGTAGAACGCGAATATTATTCATTCGAAGTTTTCCTGATAAATGAGCAATCACAACATGCTTATTTTCTAGTTCTACCCGAAATTGCGTTCCTGGCAGAACTTCTACTACTTTTCCTTCTACAGAAATCGCAGTTCCCTTATCGATTTTATTTTCAACTTCTACCTTTTTTTTATTTATTGGCTTCTTCGCCATTTTATCACCTCTTGGCCTAAGTTTTCCCACGCTGGTTGCCCTTACGAAAGCGTACTTAAAATTTGCTCTATTTTCTTAAATACTTCTTCTTTTTCTTTAGAAGCATCAATCTGTTTTAATAAACCTTTTTCCTGATAAAAAGAAATTAGTGGATCTGTCTCCCGCATATAGGTTTCATACCGTAAATCAAATGTTTCTTCATTATCATCTTCTCGACTAACTAATGAAGTATGACAACTTCCACAGAGTTCTTCTAGCATTTCTTCCATGTGCATATTGTAGATTTTTCCACAAGTTGGACAAGTTCTTCTACCTTTCATTCTTTTCTTTGCTACTTCCTTAGAAATAGAAAGATATAAAACAACATCAAGTTTTTGTCCTAACTTTTGAAGCAACTGTTCATATTCAATTGCCTGTACTCTATTTCTTGGAAATCCATCAAGAACAACGCCTTCTTTTGCAGTTTCTATTTCTTTTGCAATTAGATCTAAAATGATTTCATCACTCACTAATCTTCCAGCGTTCATTCTTTCTTTTATTTCTTTCGAAATTTCATCATCCTGTTTCAAGGATTTGCGCAAAAGCTCTCCTGTAGAAATATGTTTCATATGATATTTAGATACAAGGAACTGTGCTTGAGTTCCTTTCCCAGCCGCAGGAGGGGCGAGTAAAATAATATTCATTATCTTCTTCGGCCTCGTCTTCTTGTTTGGTAATTCTTTGTTACTAATTCACTTTCTAACTGTTTATAGGTTTCAAGAGCAACTCCAACAACAATAAGAAGTCCTGTTCCACCAATACTAACACTTGTTGAAAGGTTAGAAACAGACCCAAATATAATTGGAATACCTGCAATAAAAGCTAAAGATAAAGCCCCTATCGTTGTAATTCTCTTTAAAATTTTCTTAATATAACTTTCTGTTTCATCTCCGGGTCTTATACCGGGAATAAATCCACCATTCTTATTTAAATTTTCGGATAACTCTTTTGGCTTCATCTGTAAGAATGTATAAAAATATGCGAAAATGAAAATGGCAACAATATAAATAATAAATCCTGTTACTGTTGATGTTGTAAGCCACTTATTAATAAATAATGTCATTGCATCATTCTTTGCCACCTTAGCAATAATTGTTGGGATAGAAAGAAGGATTGATGCGAAAATGACAGGCATAACACTTGCTGAATTTAACTTAAATGGAATATAGCTTTTTCCTTTTCCATAAACCGTTGCTGATTTGTTTGCATATTGAATAGGAATTCTTCTCTCACTCGTTTCGATGAAAACAATTCCAACTAAGATTGCAATATATAACAAAACAAATAGCAAGAATTTGGATACACCTAGGAATGTGGTTTGCATTGTTGTTGTCACAACCAATTCATTCCATAAAGAGAAAAACATATTAGGAAGTGTTGCAATAATACCAGCCATGATAATCATAGAGGTTCCATTTCCAATTCCCTTTTGTGTTATTTGATCAGCCATCCATAAAACTAATGCTGTTCCCGCTGTTAGAATTAAAGCATATGTCATATACTCAATAACAGTTCCGCCTTGAATAAACGTAAAAGAATAGATATAACCTTGAATAAAGGCTAGTATAATTCCTAAATACCTTGTTATTTGATTCAATTTTGTTCTTCCTGTTTGTCCCTGTTTTCCAAGTTCTGAGAAATAGGGAATAATGTCCATCTGTAATAAAGATACGATAATGGAAGCACTAATATATGGAGATACACCTAAAGCAAAAATAGAAAATTGCTCTAAAGCTCCTCCCCCCATTACATTGAGTAATTCCAAAAATCCCAAACTATTTGTTCCTAGTGCGTCTTTATCAATTCCTGGAACAATAATCGTTGTACCTAATTTAAAAATGAACAAAACAAGAAAAGTAAAATAAATTCTTTTTCTTAAATCTTTATTTTCGGGATTAAATATTTGCTTACATTTGGCAAACATTTTAAATCACCTCGGCTTTTCCACCTAATTTTTCAATTTCTTCTTTAGCAGTTTTTGAAAATTGATTTGCTTTAACAACTAATTTTTTCTCTAATTTCCCATTCCCAAGTACTTTTACACCACTTAATTGTTTCTTTAAAACTCCCATTTCTTTAAGAAGTTTTGGTGTTACCTCTGTTCCTTCTTCAAATTTATTTAAATCACTTAAATTAAGTACAGCATATTCTTTTTTGAATAAAGCATTCGAAAAACCACGTTTTCCAATTCTTCTATATAATGGTGTCTGCCCACCTTCAAACCATAGATGTACTCCGCCACCACTTCTAGCATTTTGTCCCTTTTCTCCAGCACCAGAAGTTTTTCCAGTACCAGAACCAACACCACGACCAACTCGCTTACGAATCTTTGTAGCACCTAAGTTTGGACTCATTGTATTTAACTTCATACTAGATCTCCTCAACTTTCTTTCCACGTAGTAGAGCTACTTCTTCTTTTGTTCTCTGTGCCTTTAATGCTTTTAATGTAGCATAAGCCATATTAATTTTTGTATTAGACCCAAGTGACTTTGAAATGATGTCTTTCACACCAGCGAGTTCTAATACGCTACGAACAGGTCCACCAGCTTTAATTCCTGTACCTTCACAAGCAGGTTTTAAAATAACTCGGCTTGCTCCTTGTACGCCAATTGCATCATGTGGAATTGTTCTCTCATCTAATAATGAAACACGAACCACATTCTTTTGAGCAGCTTCAAGTGCTTTTTTGATTGCATCTTGTGTTTCATTTGCTTTACCAGTTCCAATACCAACTTTTCCTTTTCTATCCCCTACAACAACTGTCGCAGAAAAACGGAAATGACGACCACCTTTTGTTACTTTTGTAACACGACTAAGACTGATAACTTCGTCATCGTATAATTTAACTTTCTTTGGACGTGGTTCTCTTTTTCTCTCTTCCATTGTTACCCTCCTTAGAATTTTAATCCATTTTCACGTGCTGCTTCTGCTAAAGCTTTTACACGACCATGATATAGGTATCCACCTCTATCAAAAATGACTGTTTCAATTTTTGCTTTCTTTGCTCTTTTTGCAATTAATTCTCCTACTTTGGTAGCCGCTTCTATATTTCCACCATTTGTAAGTTTTAATTCTTTATCGATAGAAGAAGCAGAACATAAAGTTACTCCATTCTCATCATCAATAATTTGAGCAAAGATATTTCCGTTTGATCTAAACACATTTAATCTTGGAGATTCAGTTGTTCCTGATACTTTATCTCTAACACGTTCATGTCTAGCTTTACGTACTTCATTACGAGCTACTTTTTTTATCATAAGTATTTCTCTCCTTTACTAAAAATTATGCTGCTTTCTTTCCTTCTTTACGGCGAATAAATTCACCAGAATAACGAACACCTTTTCCTTTATATGGCTCAGGTTTTCTAATTTTTCTAATATTTGCAGCAAATTCACCAACAAGACATTTGTCGATTCCTTGAATAATAAGTTCTGTATTACTTGGACATTCAATAGAAAGACCTTCTGGAACTTCAACTTCTACTGAATGAGAAAATCCTGCATTTACAGTAAGTTTCTTTCCCGTAGCATTAAAACGATATCCAACACCAACAATCTCTAGTTTTTTTGTATAACCTTCCGTTACACCAATAATCATATTTTCAATATTACTATTTGCTGTTCCATGAAATTTTTTTAAATTTTCATTCGCACGAGTTAAAGTAAGTTTGTTTTCTTCAACATGCACTGCAATTCCTTCGTTGATTTTTGTAGAAAGTTCTCCCTTAGGACCTTTTACTGTAACAACGTTGTCTTCTGTTGAAATAGTAACATTATCTGGTATTGTAAGTACCCTATTACCAATACGACTCATAAAAATCCTCCTTACCTTTCTACCAAATATAAGCTAAAACTTCTCCACCCAATGAAGCTTCTCTTGCTTTTTTATCTGTCATAATTCCTTTAGAAGTTGACACGATTGCAATTCCAAGTCCATTCAATACTTTTGGAAGTTCATTCGCTTTTGCATAAACACGTAAACCTGGTTTTGAAATTCTCTTTAAACCAGTAATAACACGTTCCTTGTTATCACCGTATTTTAAATCTAAGACAATTATATTTTGGATATTGTTCTTTTTAATTTTATATCCACTTATAAATCCTTCTTCTTTTAATATACGAGCGATTTGTTCTTTTATTGTTGAAGTTGGAACTTCAACTTCTTTATATCTCATCTGATTTGCATTACGAATTCTTGTAAGCATATCTGCAATTGGATCTGACACACTCATTATAAATCCCTCCTTCTTACCAACTAGATTTTTTCATTCCAGGTATTTGTCCTTTATAAGCTAGTTCGCGGAAACATATACGGCATATCCCGTATTTTTTAAGTACAGCATGTGGTCTACCACAACGGTTGCATCTTGTATATGCACGTACTTTAAATTTTGGCGTTTTACTAGCTTTAATTTTCATACTTTTCTTAGCCATAATTCCTCCTAATCGTTACTTCTTAAAAGGCATTCCAAACCCTTTTAAAAGAGCCAAAGCTTCTTCATTTGTTTTTGCTGTAGTAACAAATATAATATCCATACCACGCACTTTTACAACGTTATCAAATTCTATTTCCGAAAATATTAATTGTTCATTAAGGCCTAGTGTATAATTTCCACGTCCATCAAATGCTTTTGGAGAAATTCCTCTAAAATCTCTTACACGTGGGATTGTAATTGAAATCAACTTATCTAAAAAATTATACATATTTTCTCCACGTAGAGTTACTTTACATCCAATTGCTTGCCCTTCACGAATTTTAAATCCTGCAATTGCCTTTTTCGCTTTTGTAGGAACTGGTTTTTGTCCAGAAATAAGCTCAAGGTCTGCCATAGCTGCTTCTAACATTTTCGAATTTCCTGCAGCATCTCCTACTCCCATATTGATAACGATTTTATCTAACTTAGGCACTTCCATTATGTTAGAATATTGGAACTCTTCTTTTAAACTAGGTACGATTGTTTTATTATACATTTCTTTTAGGCGGTTCATAGTTTACCCTCCTTCCAACTAATCAAGAATTTCGCCTGATTTTTTAGCGATTCTTACTTTTTTACCATTTTTATCTGTTGTATGTCCAATTCTAGTTCTTGTTTTTGTCTTAGGATCGATCATCATAACATTTGAAGCATCAATCGCAGCTTCCATTTCTACAATACTCCCTGTTGTTTGTCCATTTGGTTTCATATGCTTTTTAACAATGTTGACACCTTCTACAACAACTTTACTTTTTGTACGTAAAACTTTTGTTACTTTTCCTTCTTTTCCTTTATCCTTACCAGAAATAACAACAACTTTATCTCCTTTTTTAAAGTTCATGTTTTCCCTCCTCAAGGTTTATAACACTTCTTTTGCAAGTGATACAATCTTCATAAAATCTTTTTCACGTAATTCACGTGCTACTGGTCCAAATACACGAGTTCCTACAGGACTCTTATCCTCTTTAATGATAACACAAGCATTATCATCAAAACGAATATAAGAGCCGTCATCTCTTCTAAGACCACGTTTGCTTCTAACAATAACAGCTTTACAAACTTTTCCTTTTGCTACTGTTCCATTAGGCATTGCTTTTTTTACAGTGACAACTACTATATCACCAATATTGCCATATCTTCTAGTACTTCCTCCTAAAACACGAATAACAGATACTTCACGTGCTCCAGAATTATCAGCAACTTTAAGACGGCTTTCCTGTTGAATCATATAGAATCCTCCTTTTTAGTTATAAGATAATTGCTTTCTCTACGATTTCTACTAAACGGAAATTCTTACGTTTAGATAATGGTCTCGTTTCAACAATACGAACAATATCTCCAATTTTAGCTTCATTTTTTTCATCATGAGCAGCATATTTTTTTGAGTATTTTACACGTTTCCCATATAGTGGATCTTTTTTATAAGTTTCAACTAAAACAGTAATTGTCTTGTCTGACTTATCACTTATAACTTTTCCCACTAATTCACGTTTTGCCGTTTTTTCCATTAGTTTGCCTCCCCATTTAGTTCACGTTCTTTTAACACGGTTTTCATACGTGCTACTAATTTTCTTAGTTCTCTAATTCTAGAAGGTTTTTCTAAATTTCCAGTAGCTTGACTTAAACGTAAATTGAATAACTCCTCGCCATATTCATCAATTTTTTTCACGATTTCTTCGCTAGATAATTCTCTAATTTCTTTCATTTTCACGTTTATTCACCACTTTCCTTCGTAACAAATTTACATCTGATTGGAAGTTTATGACTAGCAAGTCTTAATGCTTCACGAGCAATTTCTTCACTAACGCCTCCAATTTCAAACATAATTTTTCCTTCTTTTACTACAGCAACCCACATTTCTGGTTGACCTTTACCTTTACCCATACGAGTTTCTAGAGGGATTTTCGTCAATGATAAATGTGGGAAAATATTACGATATACCTTACCACCACGTTTCATATAACGAGTCATCGCAACACGGGCTGCTTCAATCTGGTTTTGTGTAATCCAAGCACCTTCTAATGCTTGAAGGCCATATTCACCAAAGTGAAGTTCTGTATTTCCTTTGGCTTTTCCATCATAACGTAAACGATGTGGTCTACGATATTTAGTTCTCTTTGGTATTACTGCCATTTTCATTACCTCCTTTATTTTTTGAGGCTAGGATTTCTCCTTTATAAATCCATACTTTTACACCGATTTTTCCATAAGTAGTATCTGCTTCTTTATGAGCATAATCAACATCGGCTCTTAATGTATGTAATGGAACATTTCCTTCCACATATCCTTCTTCTCTTGCCATATCAGCGCCACCTAAACGTCCTGAAACAGAAGTTTTAATTCCTTTTGCCCCTGCTTTCATTGCATTTCGAATCGCTCTTTTTTGGGCAATTCTAAATGACACACGATTTTCAATTTGATGCGCTATATTTTCAGCAACAAGCGCTGCATCAATATCTGGTTTCTTAACTTCTTTGATTGAAATTTGAACATTTTCATTTACTAATTTAGAAAGTGCTTTCTTTAATTTTTCAATTTCTTCTCCACCATGTCCAATAATTACACCGGGTTTTGCAGAATTGATAATTACATCAGTTTTTTCTTTCGTTCTTTCAATTAGAACACTAGAAACAGCGGCATCTTTTAATTTTTTTTCCAAATAGTTTCTTATTTGAACATCATTGTTTAAGAATTTTGCAAAATCCTTATTTCCAGCATACCAAGTTGATTGCCATGTTTTATTGATTCCAATTCTTAAACCGATAGGACTTACCTTTTGACCCACGCTATTTTCCTCCTTACATATTGTCACTAACAACGATTGTTATATGACTTGTTCTTCTTTTGATTGGATCAATATGACCACGTGATCCAAACTTAAATCTTTTCATTGTTTGACCTTCATTTACATAAGCTTCACTTACATATAGATTTTCTTTATTCAATCCTAAATTGTTTTCTGCATTTGCTACTGCTGAAGTCAAAACTTTTTTAATTACTCTTGCAGCTTCTTTATTTAGATTACTTAAAATTTTATCTGCTTCGCTAACGCTCTTTCCACGTACTAAATCTATCACTAGACGAGTTTTACGAGGAGCGATTCGAACGCCTTTTGCAATTGCTCTTGCTTCCATTTAAATCCTCCTTCTAGTCTATTTTTTTCCTTTGTCATCGCCATGTCCACCAAATTTGCGAGTAAGCGCAAATTCACCTAATTTATGTCCAACCATATCTTCTGTTACATAAACAGGAATACTTTCTTTCCCATTATGAACTGAAAATGTAAGTCCAACAAAATTAGGAAAAATTGTAGAGCGACGAGACCAAGTCTTAATTACTTCTTTTTTTCCTGACTCAATTACTTTTTCGACCTTTTTCATTAAATGTTCATCAACGAAAGGTCCTTTTTTTAGACTCCTTGCCATTTAAATCATCCTTTCCCTACTTTGTATTACGACGACGAACAATAAGCTTATTTGAACTTAATTTGTTCTTACGTGTTTTATGTCCAAGCGCTGGTTTTCCCCAAGGAGTAACTGGGCCCTTACGTCCAATTGGCGCACGACCTTCACCTCCACCATGTGGGTGATCATTAGGGTTCATTACAGAACCACGAACTGTTGGTCTTATACCCATGTGTCTTTTACGACCTGCTTTTCCATAATTTACAAGTTCATGATCCGCATTTCCAACTTCTCCAACTGTAGCTCTACAGGTGCTTAGAACTTTACGAACTTCACCGCTTGTTAAACGAAGCAATGTATATCTTCCTTCACGTCCAAGAATTTGAACAGAAGATCCAGCGGAACGAGCCATTTGGCCTCCTTTTCCAGCTTTCAATTCAACATTGTGTACCATTGTACCTTCTGGAATGTTTGCAAGTGGAAGCGCATTTCCAACTTTAATATCCGCATTTTCTCCACTTTCTATAGTCATTCCTACTTTTAAGTTTTTTGGAGCAAGAATATATCTTTTTTCTCCATCTGCATAAGTAATTAAAGCAATATTCGCACTTCTATTTGGATCATATTCAATGGATGTAACTGTTCCAATTACACCATCTTTATCTCTTTTGAAATCAATAATACGATATTTTCTCTTAGCTCCACCGCCACGATGTCTAACTGTTATTCTACCTTGATTATTTCTTCCACCATTTTTTTTCAAAGTGACAACTAATGATTTTTCTGGAGTCGATTTTGTAATTTCCTCATTTGCTAAGGTAGTCATTCCACGTCTACCATTAGTAGTTGACTTATAACTCTTAATAGCCATACATTTTCCTCCTATTAATTAAGTTCAATTGAACTTCCTTCTTTTAATTTAACAATTGCTTTTTTTACTCGATTTGTTTTACCTACATAACGTCCTACTCTTTTTTTTCTTGGTTTTACGTTAATGGTATTTACGCTTTCTACTTTTACATTAAATAAGTTTTCTACCGCTTGTTTGATTTGAATTTTATTTGCTTTAGGGTCCACTTTAAATGTAATCACATTCTTTTCCGCTAAAGCTGCACTTTTTTCTGTAATAACTGGTGCTTTGATAACATTTCTCATACTTTCTTTCATTAAACAAGCACCTCCTCTATTTTCTTAATAGCTGCTGTTGTAATAACCATATTATTTGCATTGATAATGTCATATACGTTGATTTCATCAGCCGTTAATAAAATAACATTATTTAAATTACGTGTTGCTAAAACTGTATTTTCATTTAATTCATCAACAACAATCATAATTTTCTTCTCTGCTTTAATATTGTTTAAAATTTCTACAGCATCTTTTGTTTTTTCACTTTCAAGATTGAAGTTTTCAACAACAATCATAGCGTCTTCAATTACTTTATATGATAATGCTGAGCGTAATGCTAAACGTCTTTCTTTTCTATTTTGCTTTTTGTCATAGCTTCTTGGATGCGGTCCAAATACAACACCACCGCCAGTCCAATGTGGAGCACGTGTACTACCTTGACGAGCACGTCCAGTTCCTTTTTGTCTCCATGGTTTTCTTCCTCCACCACTGACTTCAGAACGCGTCTTTGTATCATGTGTTCCTTGTCGCATAGAATTTCTAGCTAATGTAATAGCATCATATAAAACAGCATCGTTTGGTGTAATTCCAAACACTTCTTCTTTTAAAGTAATATCACTTACTTTTTCACCTTTAAGGTTTAAAACTGACAATTTTTTCATTGATACTACCTCCTAGTTTTCTTTCTCTTGTGTTTCTTCTGTTTGCACTTCTGTCGTCTCTTCTACTTCTGTATTTACAGCCTCTGGAACCTCTACCTCCTCAGTTACAATATAACTTTGTAAAGCTTCTGCCTCTTTAATTACATTTGGATTTTTAACTGCCGTTTTGATAATGACAAGACTTTTTTTAGGTCCTGGTACATTCCCTTTAACAAGTATATATCCATTTTCAACATCTACTTTAACAATTTCTAAATTTTGAATTGTAACTGTTTCACATCCCATATGCCCCGGTAATGCTTTTCCTTTAAAAACACGCATTGGTCTCATTGTACCCATTGAACCTGGTCTTCTATGATAATGTGAACCATGTCCCATAGGTCCTCTTGATTGATTGTGTCTTTTAATAACACCTTGGAAACCTTTTCCTTTTGTTGTTCCTGTTACATCTACAACCTCACCAGCTGTAAAAATATCAGCATTGATTTCTTGCCCTAAAGCAAATTTTTCTACATCAACGCCTCTAATTTCTTTAAAGAAGCGCTTAGGTGTAGTTCCTGCTTTCTTAGTGATTCCACTAGAAGCTTTTGTCGCTAGCTTTTCTCTCTTTGTACCAAAACCTAGTTGAATTGCTTCGTAACCATCATTTTCTTTTGTCTTAATTTGTGTTACCACATTTGGTTCAATTTCAATAATTGTTACAGGAATTAATTTACCAGATTCTGTAAATACTTGAGTCATATCACCTTTACGACCTAAGATTCCTTTCATTTCCATATTCTATCCTCCTAAAAATTATAGTTTAATTTGAATATCAACACCACTTGGAATATCGATACGTTGTAACATATCAATCGTTTCCTTACTTGGATTATTGATAACAATAAGTCTTTTGTGTGTTCTTTTTTCAAATTGTTCACGAGAATCTTTGTACTTGTGAACAGCTCTTAAAATTGTGATTTTTTCAATTTCTGTTGGTAGTGGTACAGGTCCACTCACTTCGCCACCTGTTCTTTTCACTGTTTCAACAATTTTAGCACATGCTGTATCTAAACTTTTGTGTTCAAATGCTTTTAATTTGATGCTAATCTTTGTTTTTGACATATTGTTTTTCCTCCCTTCGCCTATATCGAGTATAGACTTGCTCCGTGCAAAAACCCAATTATCATTTGTTGTGTTTTTCAACTTAACCTGGTGTATCGGCAACCTCGCACATCCTCGCATGCCACACACATAAAATTCTACTAAAAAAAAGTGTAAATTGCAAGTCTTTTCTATCAATTTTGTTGAATTTCTGTATGGTATTATGTTATAAATAAACTACATACTACATGTAGAAAGGAATAAAAATTTATGAGCAAAACGATTTATACTGATTTTTATCAGGTTTTAAATATACCAGAAAATGCCTCTGATGAAGAAATTAAAAAAGCCTACAGACAAAAAATGAAACTTTACCATCCCGATATGTTAGAGGGTAAATCAGAAGAAGAACAACAAATTGCAAAGAAAAATCACCTGATTGCACAAGAAGCTTATGAAACTCTATCAAATCCAAGCAAAAGAAAAGTTTTTGACTTAGAAAGAAAAAGAATGCAGATGGCATCTTCTAATAAAATCGATAACCAATATCAAAATTTTTGGACACAAAATGCATATAATGATTCTGTCTTCGATTTTTTTAGTAACTTCATCAATAATAATTTTACAAATAAAACTTACAAATGTTATAGACAAAATACAAGTAAAACGCAGAATGCAGAATTTAAAAGAAGAACAACAAATACAAAAAATACAGATACAAACCATAGCACATTCACTCAAGATAAAAAAGAAGATACAAAAAAAAGTGAACCACAACCAGATTTTAGTGAAATCATACAATTAGAAAAAGAGCTACAAACTGTAAAAAAAGAATTAAGTGATTTAATAAATGAGGAATCAAAATTACAAGGAAAACTACACGCTATACATTATCAAATAGATCATCCTTATCAAAATTCTGACATACAAAAGAAAGTTACAGAAAACCTTGATTATCAAAAAGCGAAAGAATACATAGAAAAACATAATCAAAGAACCAGTAAATTTATAACAAAACTATTCATTTCTAAAAAAGATTGGAATACATTTTTTGAGATGAAAGACAAGGTAGAAAAGATAAAAACACAAGCACAGGAAGAGATTAGAAAAGAACTATTAGAAAAAGCAGAGGAAATATATAAAGTTAAAGAGGAAACTATTCAAAAGAAAATCGCTAAACAAAAAGAGGTTTCTTTAGCTAATGAAAAGTATCAAAAGCATCCCCTTAAATTTCGGTATGAAATGTATAAAATGGACTTTACTAAAAAATGGGAAATGAACAATGAAAATCACAAAAAAGTAATTTAATAAAAGAAACCATTTTATAAATATTGTTCAACGAAACGACCATATCAAGAAAAAAACAAAGCATGCTTTGTTTTTTTAAGGACATTTTTTATATACAGAATCTGTTTTTACATAACCATCTTCTATTTTATAGGGGGCTTTTGCTATATTATCTGTTTTTTCAATCTTATATTCTTGATCGCAAACCTTTTTTACGACCTTTGTAGCCTCACGATTTTCATAAATATCCCCTGTTACAAATACATCTTCACCCTTATGATATTTTAAATTTTCTTCTAAATGATTTAAACCTGCCTCACGGATGATTTTAGGATAATCATAAAAAGCAACATCTCCATCGACTCGACCACGAATACCAGGAAGTTCTTCATAAGAAGTATTTTGCCACATACCTGCTTTTCCTTTATATGTAAAAATGTCATTCCATTCAGCTACCCATTTATCGAACGAATCCAATTCTTTTGAGTCTAAATTACTTCTAAATCGATTCAAACTTGCATAAATTCCTACATAATATCCTTCTTTTTGTATCTCTTCACAATAGTATTTTACAATTTCAACCAATTTGTCTTTTGGTAAAGCCATTTGTCTTTTACTTTCTACATCTAAAAATACAGGATATTCTAATTTTTTCCCTCGAATTAAACGAAGCGTATGTTCCACCTCACTCCGTGCTTCATCTAAGGTTGTTGCATAACTATATAAATAAACGCCATATGGAATCTTCAAGTTTTCACACATTTCTGTATTTCTTTCAAAGTAAACATCATCTTGTCTTTTCAAATTGTTTCCCCATCCACAACGAATCATAGCAAATTCAATATAGGGTTTCACCTTTATCCAATCAATTCGTCCTTGATAAGAAGATACATCAATTCCTTTCATCATATTATCACCCATTTTATTTTATGCACAAACAAAAAATAAGAGTATGAAAAAGACTATCTCAAGAGAATTTGATAGTAATAGGAAAAAGCACTGGGAAGAGAATATTTCCTATTTAGTTCTTCTAATGTAACCCATATATAATTTTCAATTGGTTCCTTTAAATCAATGATATAACCTTTCATATACCAAATAATATGGGAAAAAACATGTTTACTTTCACCTATCTCTAAAACAGAATAAAACGGTATTTCATTTTCTAATAAGCTATTTTCAATATCCACTACGGATACGGTTTCTAACGTATTAGGAAATTCGTACATAGAAGCAAGTAAACCTTTGTCTTTACGTTTTTGAATCGCAATTTTATCTTTATATCGATAAAGATAAACAGTACGTTCTTCTATTCTTTTTTCCTTTTTCTTTTCTTTCACTGGATAAAACTCCATTTGATTCTTTTGCCTTGCTTTACAATCTTTTTGTAAAGGACATATTTCACATTTAGGAGACTTCGGTGTACAAATCAAACTTCCTAAATCCATGAAACTTTGTGTGAAATCTCCTGCATTTTCTTGTGGTAAAATTTTTTTCATCTTGTTTTCATAAATTTGATAAGTACCACTTTTTTTTATGTCTTCTTCTATTTTATAGTAACGCCCTAATACACGATAAACATTTCCATCAATCGCAACACTAGGTATAGAAAAGGCTATCGACAAAATCGCTCCTGCCGTATAATTTCCAATGCCGGGTAAAGCGAGTAGTTCTTCCTTTGTATTTGGCAAATTGTCAAAGCCTTGTTCGATTCTTTTTTGCGCACAAGATTTCATATTTCGAACCCGACTATAATATCCTAATCCTTCCCACAGTTTTAACAGTTCATCTTCTGAAATCGTGGCTAGGTCATATAAAGTAGGTAATCTATGAATAAAACGTTCATAATATACTTTTACTGCCTCAACCCTCGTTTGTTGTAACATAATTTCACTAACCCAGATATAGTAAGGATTTTGTGTTCTTCGCCACGGAAGATCTCTTTTATATTTTTGATACCAATCCAATAAATCTTTTGTTATCTTCTCCACATCACATCGCCTATTTCATTTTAACACATTTCCTTTATAAAATAAATCCTCCATTCCTTACTTGAAACATGATAAAGAATAGAAATATTTAAAATAAAAAATTCCTATCGAAAATTCTAATCCCTCTACGTTCAAAATAAATTCTCTTACGATAAATAGAACATGTTCCTCGTAGAAGACTATACAGTTTTTCTTTTTTGTTTTATAATAATTATACAAGGATGTGACAATATGAAAGCTTTAATCACT
The DNA here is from genome assembly GCA_910578745.1 of uncultured Bacilli bacterium. Taxonomy (GTDB): domain Bacteria; phylum Bacillota_I; class Bacilli_A; order RF39; family UBA660; genus CATOJL01. Next base: position 14,427 of record CAJTSN010000004.1, on the reverse strand, counting down.
GGAGGAAGTTCAGGTATTGGTTTTTCCATTGCCAAAGAACTAATCCATAAAAACTATGAAGTGATCCTCGTTGCAAGAAATGAAGAAAATTTAAAAAAGGCTATCGAAAATTTAGGAAAAAAAGCAAGTTACATTGTGACCGATTTATCTATAGCAAAAAATTGTAAAGAGTTATATTATAAACTAAAAGATGAGGATATACATATTTTAATTAATAGTGCTGGGTTTGGACTACATGGAAGATTTAGAGAAGAGGATTTAGATAGACAACTAGAACTGATTGACTTAAATATTAAGGCGACTCAGATATTAACAAAACTATTCTTAAATGACATGATAGAGAAAAACAGAGGTTATATTTTAAATATTGCTTCAACAGCCGCTTTTTCTCCCGGTCCATTAATGGCTTCCTACTTTGCTTCTAAAGCTTATATTTTAAGGTTAACCGAAGCTATTTCTGAAGAAATAAGAAAAGAAGGAAAAAATGTATACATTGGTTGTCTTTGTCCCGGACCAGTCGAAACAAGTTTTAATGACAAATTAGGTGTGAAATTTAATAAGGCACAAAATAGTGATGAATTAGCAAAATATGCTATAAATAAAATGTTCCAAAAAAAAAGAGTCATTATTCCTACTATGAATCATAAATTGAATGCCTTTTTTAATAAATTTGTACCATTAAAGATACTATTAAATGCGAACTACAATGTTCAAATGAAAAAAATAGAGAATGCCAAAAAAGAATCGATTTGATTCTTTTATTTTTTATGAATGTAATCCATGGCTGAAAAACCCAAAAATACGATTCCAAATCCTCCCAATACAAAACTAAATTCTTGCCACAAAAGAAGAGCAATTCCTATAAAAAGAACACCAGTAATAGCTAGACAAATCCATCGATTCTGTTTCAATTTATTCCTCTGGCTCACTAGAGGTTAAATTAATATCGTACACATGAATTGGTGTTCTTTTAACAACAGGTGGAGGGGTCATATAGTTTTCTCCATAGTTTTGTATTAAATAGTGCTTTGCATCATTCGCAACAGGTAATTCTGTATCTTCGAAAGGCACTAAGACGGTCGGGAGAACTTTATCTTTCAGACACCGTAATGGTTTTAAAGGACTGCGATAGGTCCAAGTTAAATCATCTCCTATATACTTAGAATGTTTATTCAACTTTCCATAGAACTTCGCATTAAAACGGTAAAGCCATTTTAAAGGAATTGGGTTAATCCATACATTTTCTAAGATGACAATAATAGGCATTAAAGCAGTATTACATAAACGAAGTGGTAAATCCAAAAAAGTCGTTTTTGCCATATAGTCATAAACAAATACATCAACAAATATACCATCACAATCCGTACAACGATTTGGAAGTAATTTGTTCATTTCTTTTATATATGTATTTTTTTTTCGAATTTTCATACTTGGCCATGTCACCTCGTATTTTTTATTTTTTTCAAAACAATGAAATGTATACTTTTCCTTATCTAAATCTTTTTCTAACACTTTTATAAATCTCTCATATTCACTTCGCATCATTCCAATATCAAAGTCATCATCCCATGGTATAAATCCTTTATGACGAATAGCGCCTAAAGCGGAACCATCGGCTAACCAGTATTCTATATTATTTTTTCTACAAATGGCATCAATATCTTTCATCATCTCTAAAGTAGCCAATTGTACATCTCTTACTGTAATTTTGGTTCCATCTTTTTTCTCTTTTAATACTATGTCGTTAAAATCCTTACACATATCTTGACACCTCTTATACTTCTATTTAAAAAAGAAATTCTTTAAAACCCCTTTTTTCTACTACTTATTATAACATGTAAAAAAGAAAAAGTAAGTATCTTAAGCCTTACTTTACATATAGAACTACTAAAAACTAGTCCTCAGGTTTATCAGAAGTTAAACTGATATCATGCACATGTCCCGGTTTCCTTTTACTTTCTGGAAGAGGTTCAAAAACTTTTTCTCCCCAATGACAAATCATATATTCCTTCATATCATTTTGTACAGGAAGATGCATATCTTCAAAAGGAACACGGACTGGTGGAAATATTTTTTCTTTTCGATAGCGAAGAGGTGTCATAGGATTTCGATAAGTCCAAGTAAGGTCATCTCCAATATATTTTGATTTTCTACATAAAAATCCATACATTTTTGCATTAAAGCGATAAAGATGCTTTAAAGGAATCGGATTTATTTTCAAATTTTCAAAAAAAATAATCACAGGCATTAAAAGACTATTACATAGACGTAGAGGCAAATCAAAAACTGTATATTTTGACATATGATCATAAACAAATACATCAATAAATATACCATCACAATCCGTACAACGATTTGGAAGAAGTTTATTTACTTCTCTTATATACGTATTCTTTTTACGTATTTTCATATATGGCCATGTCACATCATATTTTCTATTTTTTTCAAAACAATGAAATGTATACTTTTCTTTATCTAAATCTTTTTCTAATGCTTTTATAAATTTTTTGTATTCACTACGCATCATCGCAATATCAAAATCATCATCCCATGGTATAAATCCTTTATACTTGTAAGCTCCTATTGTCGAACCACCTGTTAAACAATACTCAATTTTATTATCTACACAAATCTTGTCAATTTCCTTAACCATCTCTAACAAAACAAGTTGCACATCTCGCACCATAATTTTGGTTCCATCTTTTTTTTCTTTTAAAAGATATTCTTCTTGTTTCTCCATATCATTCTTCTCCTAATGCAAGTAAGGCCTCAAAAATTTCTATATCCACAGAAGTTGTTATTTTCATATTTTTCTCTGACCCAGTCGAAAAATAGATTTTCTCTCCCAACTGCATCATTAAATCACAAGTCGCAATTGCATTTGTTATGTTCCTCTTCTCTGCTTCCTCATGTGCCCATAGTAATTTTCCTAATGGAAAGGTATGTGGTGTTTGCGTCCGTTTTAATTCTTCTCGATTTAAGAATTCTTCTGAATCAATATTATTATTGGTTTTTACAATCACCTCATTACAGGGAATTACAGCAATTGCTCCCCCATGTTGTCTACAAGTAACAATGGAATCAGAGATGATTTCTTCACTAAGAAGGGCTCTATTTCCATCATGAATTAAAACAACATCTTCTTTTGAACAATGTTTTTCTAGTTCTTTTAAGGCTACTTTAATGGAAGATTGCGGTGTATCCATACTTTTAACTATCCATTTTACCTTCGTAATATTATATTGTTTTATATAAGCTTCCATAATTGGTTCCCATCCATTAAGACAAGAAACTAAGATAGCATCAATATTCGGATGATTTTGAAATACCTCTAAAGTATAAATGATTAATGGTTTATTTTTTATAGGCATAAATTGTTTAGGAACTTCTTGTTTCATTCTTTTCCCACGTCCACCAGCAGTAACAAGTGCTATATTCAATCTATCACATCCTTTTCTTTATTATAACAAATCGTAAAAGAAAAAGTAAGCATTTTTCTACTTACTTTACAAATGGAATCAATCCCATATGACGAGCATATTTTACTTGTCTAGCAATATATCTTTGGTGTTCAGCACATGCTCCTGTAATTCTTCTTGGTAAAATTTTACCTCGATCTGCACTAATATATTTTTTAATAATTTCTACATCTTTATAATTTACTGGTTTCCCAGCACACATTTGACAAATCTTTTTCTTTCTTTTAAATTCAGCCATGTCTATCCTCCTTATCTTTATTAATCTAGGAAGTTATCATCAATAGAAACGCTATCTCCAAAATCAGCGAATGGATCATTTTCGACACTGACACTTGATGTACTCGTTTCATTTTGATAATCGTAAGGACTGATATTATCTGTATAATTATTATTTGCATTATAGGCACTATTTTGCCGTTGAGCCTTTGACTCTAAAAACTCTACAGAGTCAGCCACTACATCTGTCGTATAACGCTTATTTCCATCCTTATCATCGTAACTTCCTGTTTGTATTCTACCTTCTACAGATATTAAACTTCCTTTATCTAAATAATTACAAACATTCTCTGCCTGTTTTCTCCAAATAACTGTACTAATAAAATCTGTTTCTCTTTCTCCATTTGCATTTGAAAAAGTACGATTTACTGCTACAGTGAATCTTGCAAATGGAACATTTGAACTCGTATAACGTAGCTCTGGTTTTGCTGTTAACCGACCAATTAACATAACTCGGTTCATAAAAATACCTCTCTTTTATTTCTCTAGTTTAATAATTAAATGACGAATCACATCAGAACTAATACGCGCTAAACGATCAAATTCTGCAATTGCTTTATCATCTGTAGCTTCAATCTCTAAAAGAAAATAGTATCCACTTTTAAATTTTTTGATTTCATAAGCTAGTTCTTTTTGACCTAGATCTTTTGAATCTGTGATCTTTGCCCCATTTGAAGTTAAAGTATTTGAGAAATTTTGAGAAACTTTCTTTACTTCTTCTTCACTTAGAGTAGGTCTAACGATAAACATAATTTCATAATTTTTCATTCCTACACCTCCTTTTGGTCTACTGGCTTATCAAAATAAGCAAGGAGTAATTTCATACTCAAATATGATTATAGCAAAAATGAATTTTCATGTAAAGCTTTTTTGAAAAGTAGACAAACCTTCTAAATTTCAATACTAAAAAAGAAGCTAAAAACTAGCTTCATTATTTCCTATAATGTCTTATTTGTTTTGGTTTCTGCAAACGCACTTATTTTCTTACTACCAAAAGTGTAAAATGAAAATCCCTGTCTACTCTTTACTTTTTTATATAACTGAGTAATATTTCTACATTCGGATTCTCTATTACTTAATTCATGTAGACTTGTTAAACTTCCTTGTAAATCTTTTCCATGAATAATCTGCATTTGAAGAGCATTTTGTTTCATGATAAGGTCCATATTATATATAATTTTTAAAGCTTCTAAACGTTGTTTTTCTAATGGAAGATGGGGAAGTTGCCCTACATAATTTTCCACAACGTGTAACTGTGTTTCTATATCATATGTAAAGAGATCGGTCTCACCAATTCTTTCTAATTTTATTGTTCTTTTATCATATTTAGTTATCACATCCTCTGCCATAGATAAAGCTTGCATAAAAATACTTTGTCTAAGTTCACTATAAGAATATAACAATTCTGAATATTTTTGAAGAAGACTTTGTCTAATTTCAGGAGAAAGACCATAGAATATTCGAATAGAAGAATCATGAATACTACTAAATATTTTTTCTATTTGTCCCTCTTTTTTTCTTAAATTTCTTTCCTTGATTTGTGATTCAATATTTTTTAAGCATAAGGCTTGTTTTTTCATCCGATTTATTAATTCTTCTAACTTTCCTTGAATCTCATATAGTCTATTTTCATAAAGACAAAAGTTAGAAAAAAGGGTATCATAATGTTTAGACATTTCCTTTTTTTCTGTTCTTATCGTTTCTAAAATCTCTTTCTCATGTACTATTTTCTTTGATTGTTCTTTTAATTGAAACATAGTAGTAGATAAAGCATTCATTTTCTCTAGATCATTTATGTCAATAAGATCAATTTCTTTTTGTACTCCTAGTAATGCTTCTTTTAAATTTTTTTCCTTTGTAGCAATTTGTTCTATATATTGACATTCCTTGACAAGTAATTGATTTCTAGTATTTCTCGACTTTTTTATATCATCCAAAGTACTATTCTCACCAACAATACTAATATTTAATGTTTTTACTAATTCGTTATACTTATATAATAAATCGATCATCTTTTGATATTCCACGAATACTTCATTGGGCACAGAATCTACTAAACAAGATAGACTTCCTTTATCTAGATTTATACCACATTTTTTATAATCTCGCACTAAAATCCTCCGTTCCGAGGAAACATTATAATATAAAATATCTCCTTTGTAAATAGGAGCAAAGAAAAAAGAAAATATTTATTTATAACAAAATTTTCTTTTTTTAACAAAACAATTTACATCATATTCTCTTCTTATTATTAAAAATAGTTAGAACAATTCTCATTTATGCACGGCAATTTCTTCTTCATTCTGATATGCATTTGTTCTTTTATACCTATCAATAATTTTAGTAATTTCTTCATACAAATTTGTAGTAACAATTTTTCCAGTTGCGATTTGATAAATCTCTTTTATAATATCCATTGGAACATCAATTCCCAACATTAAACACTGCATTAGGTCTTCCTCTTTTAAATCAATATATTGCATATGCTTCTCCTCAGGCATATTTTTATTATAAAGAGAAATAAATTTACGAACAGGAGAAATTACTTTTCTACCTTTCTCCGTTTTCTCTGTATAAAAATCAACAATTCTACCTGCATTTTGTGCACTTATATTCGCTAAATATAAATCACTCAATGTCCCTTTTAATAAATGCGAGGTTTGTATTCCAAACTGCATCATAGCAAATAAATCGGCTCTTACTTCATTTATAAATAAATTATGTTCTCTTTGATATAATGGTTCACTGAATAAATGTAGTTCTTCATTGCACATCCAATAATGAAAAAATCCATCCTCCTTAGTATCGTTCCTAGAATAAAGAACAGAAAGCATTTCCTTTTTTTCTATTACATGACCCAGTTCATGTAATACAAATTCTATATACATACGATTACATATCGAATTCTGGAATAAATTTGGAGTTTTCAACTCAGCAAATATAGGCTTCATAATCGCAAGTACATTATCATAATAAATTGTTAATTTTTTGTCATAAGCTACATAATCACCAAATTTTTTTCCCTTTTCTTCCATGCTTAAATAAATATTTTCTAAAAAGGGTTCTATATTCAATTCTTTTGCCATATATAGAATATAGAATTTCAGCATTTTTGGACTTAAAATAATATTTTTTCTAAGGGAAATTCTTATTATATCCATTCCTTTTTGTAAAACCGAACTATGTATATCCATATCTCTTACATTTTCTATCATTAAACCTAAATATGCATTAACAACATCTTCAATATCTTCACTATAGTTTTCTTGCTGATCAAAAAATGCACTCACTTCTTGACCTATTTGGTTTAAATATTCAAAATTTTGATTCTTTTCCTCTTCATTTTCATATAAATATATTTTCGCAGAGAATAAAAAACTTTGTAAAATTGTTCCATGATTTTCTTTCTCTACCTCTATATATTTTTTAAATGTGGGCGTTTCTACCAAAAGTAATCCACATTCTGGTTCAATCATATTTTGAAGTAAAAACACTAAATCTGTATAGGAAAGCTCGTTTGTTCTATTTAGATAATATTGTTTAAATGTTTCTTTATTTGAAAGAAACATTAATGGGTATACCCATTGGCGATTCGGAAGTCGACTGATTCGATTTGAACACATATTCATAAAGAATTCCTTATAGTCCATATCGATTTCTTCATCATGCATCATTTGAATAATTTGGTGATCACTTAAAGTATTGAACAGCCCTACATATTTTTCTACTTCTTCCATCGCAACTCCTTTTTTTAGTATCGTATATAAATCCATTTTTATCCCTTCATCCTATAGCTAGACATTAAATCGGAAAAGACATATATCCCCATCTTGCATTACATACTCTTTTCCTTCTAAACGTAACTTTCCTGCTTCTTTTACTGCTTTTTCGCTTCCACATGCTTCTAAATCAGTAAAACTTGTTACTTCTGCTTTAATAAAACCTCTCTCGAAATCAGAATGGATAATCCCTGCACAAGCAGGAGCTTTCATTCCTTTTTTAAACGTCCATGCTCTACATTCATCATGCCCTGAAGTAAAGAACGTAGAAAGGCCTAATAAATCATAAGTTGCATGTATCAATTGATCGAGACCACTTTCGTTAATTCCTAAATCTTTTAAAAATAATAATTTATCTTCCTCGTTTAATTCACTTAACTCAGACTCTATTTTCGCACAAACAGAAACTACAAAAGAACCCTCACTTTCTGCATACTCTCTAACCTTTTCTACATATATATTTCCACCCGTTAATAAATCCTCTTCGCTTACATTGGCCATATAAATAATAGGTTTTTTTGTTAAAAAATGGAAATTTCGAATCATTTTCTCTTCTTCTTCACTTAAATCCATTTTTCGTAAAGGAATATTCTTCTCAAGTGTTTCTTTCACCCTTTGCAACAATTCTGCCTCTAATTTTGTATCTTTATCTTTAGACATAGCTGCTTTTTTACCAATTTTATTTAAACGGTTATTCACTACTTCTAAATCCGCTAACATTAATTCCACATTGATAATTTCAATATCACGAATAGGGTCTACTTCCCCTTCCACATGAATAATATTATGATCCTCAAAACAACGAACTACTTCTACAATCGCATCGACTTCTCTTATGTGAGATAGAAATTGATTTCCTAATCCTTCTCCTAAAGAGGCTCCTTTTACTAAACCGGCTATATCTGTAAATTCATAAGAAGTAGGAACGACCCTCTCTGGCATATAAAGCTGTTCTAAGTATTCCAATCTTTTATCTGGAACAACGACAACGCCCACGTTTGGGTCTATTGTTGCAAATGGATAATTTGCCGCTAAAATATTTTTCTTTGTAATGGCATTGAATAATGTCGATTTCCCAACGTTAGGCAAACCTACAATTCCTGCTGTTAAACTCATAAAATTCCTCCTTATTGCTATAGAATAAAAAAGTAGATAAGTAATACTACCTACTTACGTGTAATTTTTATTGATACATGTTCTTTTAAAATGGTTCCTATCGGGGCAACATATGCAAGAAGATTTCCGATGATCAAAATATAAAATCCATATCCCCAAGAAAACATCTCTTTATAACTTGAACACTCTGTATAAATAGATCCCTTGTTCATGATTAAATATCCAATTAAAATGGAAACACAAAATATAGGTAAGATAGAAGCTTTCGCTTCTTTAAAAAGAATTAAAAAGAAAGCAAATAGAACTAAAAGAAGAATATATTTACCTTCATATCGAAAAAAGGCAAATGATTTATTATAATCAATTGTTTTTTGTTCTATTTCTATTACTGGTAAAAAATTCCCAATGACTATCAAAAGCAATCCAATCAGGCTTATGATTACTATTTTTTGTTTTAAATAACTTCTATTTATCATTTCATCACCTAAAGTGCTATATAAGTTCCTGTCCCTATTGGAAAACCGATTAGGAACCATAAACATATAAATAAAATCCAACATAAAGAAATAAGAAGAATCGTTGGCAACATAATTTTAAGAACCCCACCTATTGTAATTTGTTTCCTCTCATCTGTATTGTATTTTTGTAAAAAGGCAATCATCATAATAAAATAAACAAAGATAGGCGAAAACACCTTTCCAACAGAATCTGCCACTTGAAAGACAAATTGTGTAAAATTGGGAGCAATATTTGCGCGCATAAACAATGGTACAATCACAGGAGAAGCAATTTGCCACTTTGCTTGTGTACTTGGAATAAGTATACTCATAAGTACAATTACTACAAACATAGCAAGAATAAGTAAAATTCCTGAAAATTGTAATTTACTTAAGAAAGAAATCAAATTTGATGCAACAACGACGCCAATATTCGTCCATTCTAAAATGGCAAATAACTCTGCTGTAAAGAAAAATAAAACAAAGAGTAAACCCACATTTTCAAAATCTTTCGATAATCCCAGACTATATTCACTACTATTTTTAATATTTCCAGATACTTTTCCATAAATGAAGCCACAAATCATTAAAATGGTAGAGATAATAATAACAATTCCCTCTTTAAATGGAGCATGTTCTCCAAATAATTTTGCTATATAAAATGTCTCATTTTTATCAAGTAAAATTCCTGCGCCAGGTAAATGAATATCTAAAATCATATAAACAACAAATAGAATTGCAACAAATCCAGAAAAAAGGGCACATAGAAAAGCTTTTTTTGAATCATGATACTCGATTTCTTCCACTTTTGCCTTTAAAGGAAATTTTGGTAGTAAAAACCTTGTAATCGTTGCATATAGCAGAAATGAAATGCCAATAAAAGCAACAAGTTTTATATATAAAGCAGAGGTAAGTGTATAAATAAAGTCAGGATCTACATCTACCCTTGCTGCTGTTTGTGTTAAAAGCCCTAAACTATAATCATTATAATTTAATACAATTCCTGTTGCAAATCCAAGCGTTAAGGATAAATAAGAAATAATAATTCCAAGTAGAGGATTTCTATCTAATACCTTATACAAAACTCCTATAAATGGAATTAAAAAGACATAACTATATTCTCCAAAGACTGTGCTAAGTAAAGAAAGAAAAATAGTGAAATAAATAATAATTCCAAATTTAACACGTCTTAGTGGTTTAAATAGAATATTAAAAAAGCCACTTTTTTCAACGATACCAATACCAATTAATGAAATAATTAAAAGGGCTAAAGGTTCAAAATTTTTTAAATTTGTGACAACATCTCCAGCTATAAATCGGATTCCAGATACACTTGCGATATTTTTTACTTTAACTACTGTATCTGTTAAAACACCATTACTAATAATGGTTTGATAGCCCTGAAAACCGATTCGGTTTAAAATAAAACTCAAAATACACAAAAGGACAGTAAATCCTATAAGAGTAGATACAGGTCCTCTTAAATTTTTATCCTTTTTATTCATCTTCCTCATAACAACCTCCTAATAGGTTAAAATTTTCTTCACTTTTTTATTAAATTCAATTCGTGGAATCATGACACTTCGATTACATTTGATGCATTTTATCTTAATATCCGCTCCTACACGTGTGACCTCCCACTCATTTGTCCCACATGGATGTTGCTTTTTCATCATAACAACACTACCAACACGATACTCATGCACGATGAACCACCACCTGACTATATGGTATTTCGATGTTTTCGCCATCAAAGATTTTTTTTACTTCTTTTAGCAATAAGCGCTCTACTTCATGATGCCTCGTAGCTTTTACTTCCGCAGTAATTCGAAAATTAATGCTAGAATCATCAAAAGAGGTCATTCCAAGACAAGAAATATTTCCTGTAATTAAAGAATTCTCTTTTTTCATACGTTTACATAATTCGTCAAGGATCTGTTGCACTTTATCTATGTCCTCATTATAAGAAACAGGAATGTTAACAATAGCAAGAGACATAGCTAAGCTATGATTAATGACCTCCATTATGTTTCGATTTGCAATAATCTTTATCTCCCCTGTATACGATTTTATTCTTGTTGTTCGGAGTCCTAAAGACAATACTTCTCCTTTAAAGTCTCCAATCGAAACAACATCTCCTACGGCATACTGATTTTCGAGTATAATGTACATCCCAGATAAAATGTCCTTCAATGTATCTTGGAGCGCTAAACCACCAACGACACCAGCAACTCCTAAAGAAGTTAAAATTCCACTTGTAGAAATTCCATAAACTTCTAAAATCATAAGAATAGAAACTAGAATTAAAAGATATTTAATAATATTGTTCACAACACTTAAAATCGTCTTCCTTTTTCTCTCATCGAGTATCCCATTCTTTAAACGAAATACTTTTTTTGTAATTTTCGTTAGAATTTGATAAAGAAAAAAAGCTCCTATCACAATAAAAATAGGTCCTAAAATTTCTTTTTTTAAAAAGGGAGCATAGATTTCCTGTATTTGTTCTATCATAAGTTACTCCTTTACATCTAAAACTTCTAAAATTCGATTCAAATCCGCTGTGCTTGTAAAAGTAATTTCTATTTTTTTCTCACCAATTTTTACTTTTGTATCTAACTTATCTCGTAACAAGTTCTCTGCGTACTTATATTCAGAAAATTCTCTTTTTTCTCTTCGTACAATTTTATTTTTCTTCTCAATTTCTGGATTTTCTCCTAAAGTTTCTACTTCACGAACACTTAATCCTTCCATGACAATCTTATCTGCCATCTCACGTATCTGATTATTGTCCTCTAATTTACTTAGCATTCTTGCATGTCCCATAGTCAGTTTATTTTCTGTAACAAGTTCTTTTACTTCTTCAGGAAGTCGAAGTAGACCTAGCATATTTGTAACATGACTTCTACTTTTCCCTACTTTTTTTGCCAATTCCTCCTGAGTGAGGCCTAGGCGTTCTTGTAAAGTTTTATAAGCCATTGCCTCTTCTATTGCATTTAAATCCTCTCTTTGTAAATTTTCAAGAAGAGCAATTTCCATCATTTCTTCATCGCTAAAATCGCGAACAATCGCAGGAATTGTACTTTTGCCAGCCATTTTAGATGCTCGAAATCTTCTCTCACCAGCAATAATCTCATATCCTTTGATACTTCTTTTTACAATAATTGGTTGAAATACCCCATGTTCCATGATAGAATCTGCTAATTCTCTTAAAGCTTCTTCATCAAATGTTTTTCTAGGTTGATATGGGTTTGGACGCAATTCATCAATTGGAATTTCTAGAATTTCATCTTTCGGTGTTGATTCATAAACTGATTTTTCAAAAGATTCTAAATCTAAATTTTCTGTATTAAATAATTGTTCTAATCCTCTACCTAATGCTCTTTTTTTATTTTCCATTTCTTTCAATCACTTCTTTCGCTAAATTTAGATAAGCAAGTGTTCCGCGACTTGTTGAATCATAAGCTATGATTGGTTTACCATGGCTTGGTGACTCAGATAATTTTACAAGTCTTGGAATAATTGTATCATATACTCTTTCTTTAAAGTAACTCTTAATATCTTCTACTACTTCTAATCCTAAGTTTGTCCTTGCATCTAACATAGTAAGGAGTACACCTTCTATATCCAAATTCGGATTCAAATCTTTTTGTGCCAACATAATTGTACTTAAAAGTTGCATAATTCCTTCTAAGGCAAAAAACTCACATTGAACAGGAATAATTACTGAATCGGCTGCCGTTAAAGCATTTTTCGTTAAAATTCCTAATGATGGTGGACAATCAATGATAATGTAATCATATTTTTCTCTTGCCTCAACCATTGGTTCTTTTAAACGAGCACCTGTTAAAAAGTTAGGATCATGCTTAGCAATTTCCATAAGTTCATAATCAATACCTGCCAAATTAATCGTTGCCGGAATCACTGACAAATTCTTAAACTTTGTTTTTATGATTGTATCTTGTAAAGTAGTGTCGCCTCGCATTAAGTTGTATACACTTAATTCATAATCTGTTTTGCCTATTCCAACTCCCGTTGTTGAATTTCCCTGTGGATCCAAATCTACTAATAAAACTTTTTTCTTCAAAGCACCTAAAGATGCCGCTAAATTTATACAAGAAGTTGTTTTTCCAACTCCACCCTTTTGATTAACCATTGCTATTACTTTTCCCATAATTCACCACCCAGTATCATTATAGCTCTACTTTATTTTATCACACTATTACATGTAAATCTATCTTTTCACATGAAAAAAAGTTGTTTTATAACAACCCTTCCAACAAACATATTATTTTAAAACAGAAATTGTGCTTCCTCTAGAAAAACTATTCTCCAACATATTCTTCTGTAAGTCCCTCATTAACATATCGATATTCCCCATTTGACATATAGACAACAGCTCTACATCCTCCACAGGTCGCTCCTTCTTGACACCTCTTTTTTGTACTAATGGCTTGTACTTTCTTAGAACCATTCAACTTTACTAAACCAATTTTAATTTCTTTACTCGTGTCTAATTGTTCAAAAAAACGATTTTTTACTTGTGATATATCTGATAAACCATCTGGTAATTTATCATACATGGTACTATTTCGTTCATCTCGATATAAGCGATATAGATTTCCCTTCTCCGTCAAAAATAAACTACTGATCACACCTATATCACAGCCATATTCCAATTCATTTTCTATCGCAATTACTTTCTCCTCAATATCTGTTACTTTCCATGTTTTACTATCTCCTATAATTTTTAAAGAACCATTATCAATCTTTAATTCTAAGTCCATAGAACGATTGCTATTATGAAGTTGCAGTACCGTTTCTACTCCATAATCCTTCTTTAACTTCAAACTTTCATTATTCGCTAACGAAATCATCTTTTCTATAGTTAGCGGCTCATCGAATTCGTTATCTTCATTTTTATCACTATTTGTCGTTCCATTATTTTTATCACTACTTGTTGAACCATTGTTCTTATCGTTTTTATTACTACCTGTTGAACCATCGGTCTTATCGTTTTTATTACTACCCGTTGAACCATCATTCTTATCATTTTTATCACTACTTGTTGAACTATTTTTCTTATCGTCCTTATCATTTTCAATTTTATTTTGTCCTACATCATTTGCCTTATTATCTTCACTAACTCTATTTTCTTCTTTTTGTTTATTGTAATATTGAAATCCAAGGATTCCTCCTACTACACCTATAGCAAATATACTAGAAAAGATTAAAATACTAATTTCTTTTTTCATCTTATCACTCCTCCGTTTACATTATACC
>CAJTSN010000003.1:16235-49417 GCA_910578745.1 uncultured Bacilli bacterium | reverse complement strand
GTCCAGTTAAACCAGTGGGTCCAGTCGGTCCAGTTAAACCAGCGGGTCCAGTCGGTCCTTGTGGTATTAAAAAGTCAATTGTATAACCAGTTGGATTCATTTGTTATCTCCTTTCATTAAATTAATATATTAAATGGGATTGATAGATACACTAGCATTTGTTCCAGGTGCCCCAGTTGTTACTGTTCCAATTGCAAGTGTAGGGGCTGGCCCAGTTGCTCCATCAATACCTGCTGCACCCGTAGGTCCAGTAGGCCCATGTGGTATAACAAAATCAAGCGTATAACCAGTTGGATTCATAAATCTACCTCCTTTCTTTTTTGTTTGCTGCTCAATATGATTTATTTATGGTTGATTAAATGGGATTTATCGTTACACTAGCATTTGTTCCAGGTGCCCCAGTTGTTACTGTTCCAATTGAGAAAGTAGGCGCTGGTCCTGTAGCACCCGTAGGTCCTATTATCCCATCTTCTCCTGCTGGTCCAGTGGGTCCAGTCGGTCCAGTTAAACCAGTGGGTCCGGTCGGTCCAGTTAAACCAGTGGGTCCAGTCGGCCCAGTTAAACCAGTGGGTCCGGTAGGCCCAGTTGCTCCATCAATACCTGCTGCACCCGTAGGTCCAGTAGCATACTTCTGAAAGTGGCAATACTTTCTCAATTTGAATATTTTTAATTTCTTTTGAATATTTTATAGTATGAGGTGAATGAATTTTGAAAGTAAATATATTCTTTAAAGATGATGGAGATATAATTCAACAAATTGTTGAGGATATTATTATTACTTATGTATGATAATTATTTCCACATTGTAGATACATTTTCTATTATTATATATACTCGACTATCTAAGGAAGAAATTGGTAAATCTAAAGAAGAACAAAGCAAAAGTATCAAAAATCAAATTGAAATTTGTCGTCGATATATTGAAGATGAGGAGAAAAATTATCCAAATTGCAAATTTCAAATTATTGCTATTTTGAAAGATGATGGGATTAGTGGGACTACATTTGATCGAACAGACTTTAAAAAGCTTCTTCAATTAATTGAAGAAAAAAAAGCAAACATGGTAATTACTACTGATTTATCTAGACTTGGGAGGAATCATGTTAAAACAGATGATTTTCTAGAAGAATGGTTTCCAGAACATAATGTACGCTATGTTTCTATTGTAGAAAGTGTTGATACCTATGCAGACTGTGTGAGTAATGATATTGCTCCAATCATTAATTGGTCAAATGAACATTTTGCCAAACTTACTTCAAAAAAAATTAAGGGCAGATTTCAGCTTCTTCGAAAAGAAGGAAAGTGGACAGGAGGGGAGCCTCCTTTTGGATATAAAATAGATAAAGAGAATCCCTATCATTTTGTGGTAGATGAAGAAAGTGCAGAAATTGTAAAAAGAATTTTTTCTCTTTTTCTTAGTAACCATACGATTTTCGAAATTGCAAATATCTTAACAAATGAAAATGTTCCTATTCCTACAGTGATGAAAGGAATTAGGAGAAATTTAAATACCGAATTAAAAGAGTTGTGGAAAGAAGAAACTATTAAAAATATTTTAACAAATGAAATGTATTTAGGGTATATGATTCAAGGAAAAACAACTCGATTGAATCATAAATCTAAAAAAATAATCTATCTCCCCAAGGAACAATGGGTCAGGGTTAAAGGTACACATGAAGCAATTATTGATGAAAAAACATTTCAAATGGCACAACTATTATTTCAAGGTACTAAAAATCAAACAAAAAAATCATATGATTATCTTTTAAAAGGTTTATTAAAATGTAATGAATGTGGACGAAGTATTGGAATTCAACATTTTCAAAATAGAAAAAATAATTATACAATATGTAATTACTATCGCAAGTATGGAAGAAGAAAGAATGTTTGTAGTGCACATCGTTTTTTATATGAGAAGATAGAAGAAATCATATTGAACCGAATTAGTGAAGATTGTCTTAAATATGTTAATTATGAAGCTTTAGTTAAAAAAATAGAAAATCGGCAACGAATGGGATTACTCAAAAAAGATTTAAATCAAAAAATGAAGGCATGTCAAAACGAAATAGGTAAAATACAAGAACAAATAGATGCTATATATGAAGATAAATTGAATGGGATAATTGATGAGAAACAATATAAAAGGGTATCTTCTAGTAAGCTGAATACCCTTCAATATTTAGAAAATAAATTAAATCGCTTTAGAAAAGAGAAAATGAAATTAGAAAATGAAAACATTTTTCATAAAATGAAATGAATATAGAAAGGAAAGTTATGAAAATGAAAAAATGTTTTTTGCTTTTTAGTTTAGTTTGTATTTTTTGGGGAGTAAATGTTGTATCGGCAAGTGATAATGGTGTTTTTAAAGTTGCTGATGAAAGTTCTTTTGAAGAATGTATTCAAAATGCGAGTATTTGTCAGCTATCAAATAGCTTAGATATTAAAAATAAAAAAGAAATTTTACATGATACAACGATTGATTTAAATGGATATTCGATTTCAGCAGACTCTTCTTTACAATTAAAATCAGGGTTCTTCGTTGTTAAAAGGGGAGCAAAATTAACAATTGAAGATTCAAAGGGAAATGGAAAGATTTCAACTGGTCCAAATGGTAATGTATGGGCTGCTATTCAACTTATTGATGAAAATAGTGGAACAGAATTAGCCGAACTTGTCGTTAATGGTGGAACAATAGAAGGTTATTATTATGGAATTGTAGGAAATGGGAAATTCCATAATACAAAAGTTACAATAAATGATGGAACAATTAAGGGGTTAAATCAAGAAGATAGTGTAGGAATTTATCAACCCCAAAATGGTGAGATGATTATTAATGGCGGAACAATATCTGGTGGAACAGGAATTGAAATTCGTTCTGGAAATTTGACTGTCAATAACGGAAACATCTTTGCAGTCGCTTCAAAATTTATTAAAATGGTAAATGCGAATGGAACTACAACAAACGGAGTAGGTATTAGTATTGCTCAGCACACAACGAAAAATCCAATTAAGGTAGCAATTCATAACGGAAATATTCAGGGGCAATATGCTTTTTATGAATGGAATCCACATAATAATAGTCAAACCGATTTAGATAAAATTGATATGCATATTTATGGCGGAAATTTTACAGGTCTTGCTCAAGGTGTTCATGCTGTATATAGCCAAGACTTTACTAAGTTTATCTCTGGTGGTAAATTCAATACGGATGTAAAAGAGTATCAGGTAAGTGCTACAGACTCTTTTGAGCAAGCTTCTTCTGTATGGAGTGAACAAGGTACAGAACAAAAAAGTGTTTTATTTCCATTATTTCTAATTGTTTTAGTAGGCGGACTTGTTTATGGAATTGTATACTGTCGAAAAGAAAAATTATTGTTTTTTAAGTGAAATCTTTATTGATTTCCTTTTTTTCTCATAAAGTGCCACTTTTTATGCTTTGCAGTTGGCCCAGTCGGTCCAGTTGCTCCACCAGCAGGTCCGATAGGTCCAGTGGGTCCAGTGGGACCAACCATTCCAACACAACAGCTTGGTTTGCATTTTGAATCATGCTCTATTTTTTTTATCGCTTGTGAAAAATCGCCATTACCACAGTTATTGTTTAAACAGTTCATTTTTTCCCTCTCTTTCTAATAATAGGATATGAAGATTTGGAGAGCTGTACAATAATAAATGTCATGATAAATTCCAAATTATTTTTATTATAAATGGCATTGAATCAAGCCTGTTGGAAAATATATCTTATAAATATCTTTTGAAATAAGGAACGAATAAACTATATCATTTTCTTTTCACAACATATGATAGAATGATTATTTTTTATGAAAGGGGAAGAATATGAAAATATGTGTTTATGCGATTAGTAAGAATGAAGAAAAATTTGTGGAACGCTGGGTAAATTCAATGAAAGAAGCGGATGAAATATGTGTTCTTGATACGGGGTCTACAGATAATACAGTAAAAAAATTAGAGGAATTAGGAGTAAATGTAAAAACAAAATCTATTCATCCATGGCGTTTTGATGTAGCGCGAAATGAGTCGCTACAAATGGTACCTAAGGATACGGACATTTGTGTTTGTACTGATTTAGATGAAGTATTTGAGAAAGGTTGGAGAAAAAAGTTAGAGGAGGCTTGGACGGAAGGGGCCACTAAGGCTAGGTATCCATATTATTGGAGTTTGGATGCGAATGATCATCCTAAAGTAAGCTTTTATATTGAGAAAATTCATACTTTAAATAATTATGTATGGAAACATCCTGTGCATGAAGTGATTACTTATATTGGTGATTCTGAGCAAATTATTACCATAGATGATATCTTAGTAAAGCACTATCCTGATACACAAAAGAGTCGTTCTTCTTATTTACCACTTTTAGAATTATCTGTAAAAGAGGAACCTAATGATGATCGAAATATGCATTATTTAGGTAGGGAATATATGTATTATAAGCGATGGAATGAATGTATTGATACATTAATTAAGCATTTAAATCTTAAAACAGCGACATGGAAAGATGAAAGAAGTGCATCTATGCGTTTTATAGCTAGAAGTTATACTCAATTGAATCGTTATGATGAGGCTCGGATGTGGCTTGATAAGGCGGTGGAGGAAACACCTTATTTAAGAGATCCTTATATTGAAAGAGCATTATTAGAATATAAATTAGAGAATTTCGAGGAAGTATATCTTTATTGCTTAAAAGCTCTTGAAATAAAGGAGCATACAAAAAGCTATATACATGAGGTATTTAGTTGGGATGAAACGGTTTATGATTTATTATCTATAAGTAGTTATGCTTTAGAAAAGTATGAAGAATCACTATTCTATATAAATGAGGCTTTAAAATTCAATCCTAGTAGTGAACGATTATGTTCAAATAAAGAAATTATTGAAAAAAAATATAAAAGTTCTATTGAAAAAAAGTGAATAATTAAAAGAGCAAACTCCTATTTTTTTTTAAGAATAGACATTCAACTATAAGTAGATAAAAGAAAATATAAGAATAAAAAATTTAATAAAATGGTATTTCTTTTTATTTTAGGTAGTTAGGTAAAAATGTGTTTTTAAAAGATAGTACAATTGTATGTTAAGATAAAAATATGAAAGAGAAGATTTTAACAATAAAATACAGTATATTCCTGTATCAAAAAGGAATAAAGAATATCCTAAGAAGGGAAAATGAATGGGGAATGTGCGTCTGTAAATAAGTATAAGAAGAGGTTTTTATACTTTTGCCCTTATACTTATTTTTGATGTATTTAAATATTAGAAAACGACTTTTTTAAAAGCCGTTTTCTATTGTTACTCGAAAGTTCGAGTTTTAATCAATCTGGTGCCCAAAGGAAGGACGTTCAACAACTTTTTTTATTATAATTTATTCATCGATATTTAAACATACATCGCTAGATATGATTTTTACATTTTTCGGTATTCTTTTTTTAAACTCTTCACAGACAATATCAGAAGTACAGTGAGCTAAATAAATATTTTCTATATTATTATTTATAAAATAATCTATCGTTTTATTAGTCTGATTGTTTAATTCTTTTAAATGAAATCCTCCTATGACAGCAAAAACTTTTTCCATATTGGTAACTTTTTTGGCATATTCAATAATATTACATATACCACTATGCGAACATCCAGAAATCACAATAATACCTTTTGGTATTTTAATTACAATACCAGAATCATCGAAATGTTTATAAGTCTTTCCCATTTCATCAATTGATGGAAGATTATCTTCTTTTTCAAAGTCATTATTTCTCTCAATTTCGCCTAAAAAAATTATATTATCTGATAAATTATAAGGCTCTTTAGTTAATATTAAATTGAATTTTTTATTTATTTCATCCTTCGTTTGATTAAGTCCAGCAAATTTTCCAGTGCGCTTGCTAACTCTATATTTCATAAAATTAGGATGGCAAATTAAATTTGTTTTAGTATTTAAGTATTTAAGTATTTAAGTATTTAAGTCCATTTCCATGATCATAATCTCCATGGCATAAAATAATAAAGTCTAAATAGGCTAAATCTATTCCTAACTTTATAGCATTACTTAAAAATATATCAGTTTGTCCAGTATCAAATAATAATTTTATATTATCATACTCTATATACAATGATAATCCATGTTCACATTCTAGTTTTTCATTAACACATCGATCATCATTTAATACTATCATTTTTATCATTGTATTAGTCCTTTCTATAACTATGAGGCAAATTGCTCCTGTCAATTTGCAAGTGTGTTTACTAAATTGACAAAATTTAGTTAAATTTATTGTATTATAAAAGTTAATTTAGTATAATTCTTATAGGGAATATCAGTTGTTGAGTGTCTACCAAATCTCTTATAGAGAGGAGGTTTGATAAAGATGAAAACTAAGACTTTTGTTATAAAAGTTCTAAAGCTCATTGCTATCATTTTATTTCTCCTTATCAATATGATAGTAGTTATAAAAAAATGACACTTAATTCTTCATTGAATTAAATGTCTAAACAATATTAATTGGGTAGACATTCAACTCGCAAAAACTGAATGTTCCCTTTTTTATTTTATGCAAGTTTCCTTGACATATTCATAATAACATAAAAACGACTTTTTGACAAGTCGTTTTCTGTTGCTACTCGAAAAAGTTTCGAGTTTGGTATCAATCTGGTGCGGGTGAAGGGACTTGAACCCCCATGCCGTAAGGCACTAGATCCTAAGTCTAGCGCGTCTGCCAATTTCGCCACACCCGCATATAAATGGTGGACCTTGTAGGACTCGAACCTACGACCGCCCGGTTATGAGCCGGATGCTCTAACCAACTGAGCTAAAGGTCCGTTTAAAGTAGTATAATTAAATTATAAATCTATTGTAGAAATAATAATTTAGTAAAATGGAGGTGTTCTATGAATAAAAAAATACTTGTAAGCACTATAGTTTTGTTTTTACTAGCAATATTTGGTGGAATAGAATTAGTAAATAAAGATGTTTCTAACGGAGAAAAATTTAAATATGATATAAGTAACTATACAAATAATCACGTTGATATAGAGGGTATTGGAAAAAACAATCAGGAGGGTAAGAATATGTTTATAAAAGTGAATGATAAAGTATTAACTGTGGCTTTAGAAGATAATTCATCTGCAAAAGCACTAATAGAAAAATTAAAACAAAATGATATTACCATAAATATGGAAGATTATGCTAATTTTGAAAAGGTGGGAAGTTTAGAATTTGATTTGCCCACGAATGATAAGCAAATCACAACTTCTTATGGTGATGTTATTTTATATCAAGGAAATAAAATAACTATATATTATGATACAAATACTTGGAGTTTTACCAAATTAGGAAAAATAAATAATGTCACCCAAGATGAGTTAAAAGACATATTAGGGTCTAAAGATGTTACAGTTACACTAACTATGAATAGATAATATAATTTAGGAGTTGATACTATGGTTAAAGCAAATATAAAAAAATCATTTAATTGTGATAGAGATAAATTATGGAATACTATAACAGATAATAGGAATTATGATTGGAGAACAGATTTAGATAGAATTGAAATTTTGGATGATACGCATTTTATAGAATATGCTAAAAATAATTATCCTACTTCTTTTACAATTACTAATAAAGAAAAATTAAAAGTGTATGAATTTGATATAGAAAATACGAATATAAAAGGAAAATGGATAGGGAAGTTTAAAGAACTGGCAGATGGGAGTATTGAAGTTGATTTTACTGAAGAAATAGAAACGAATAATTTTATTATGAAGCTATTCGCAAAAACTTATTTAAAAAATATGCAAAAAAGATATATTCAAGATTTAGAAAGAGAATTAAGTAAGAGATAAATTTTATTTTTTAAGAAGATAAAGGATAGAATAAATCTATTAAATAGCAATGTTTTTTTACTAGTGAGTGTCAGATTTCATAAATAAACGATACCTGTAGGAAATTCCTTCTAAGTTTTAAATTAGGTGGAAAATTTAAAATTAAAAGAGTTACATTTTAATGTTTGATGAAGAATTAAAAAAGAAAATTGAATTTATTTGTGATTCTTGTAATATGAAAACCGCTGTCCTAAACGAAAACATCAAGAATATAGAATATATAGAATTATTTCGAATCTTAGTAAGTCTTTTTTGTCGTAATATGCCCCTCTATTTACAAAATGCTCATAGGGGTATATGCTGTGTAAAGGAGGTCATTATGAAAAAAATAATTTTGTCAATTGATGGAATGACTTGTAGTGCCTGTTCTAATGGACTTGAGAAATATTTGAATAAACAAAGTGGGATCGAAAATGCAAATGTTAATTTAGTTATGGCAAATGCTACAATTGTTTATGATGAGAAACTTGTAAATCAATCTAAAATAGAAGAGTTTGTAAAAAGAGCTGGATTTAAAAGTTTGGGAGAGTTTAAAGAAATTAAAATTGAGAAAAAGGGGCAAAAGGAAAAGTTTATTATTATTCTTTTTACAATACTTGCTATTTTACTTATGTATATATCTATGGGGAATATGGTTGGCTTACCAAAGATACCTTTAATAGATATGGATAGTAGTCCCATAAATTATACGATAGTCTTGTTTATTTTTGCCATAATATTTATAATATATGGTTTTGATCTTCTAAAAAATGGGTATAAAAATTTAATTCATAGAACACCAAATATGGATACATTAGTAGGAATTGGTGTATTGAGTAGTTTCATATATAGTATATACAATATGATTTTAGTATTTAATGGAAATACTCATTTAATTCATAATCTTTATTTTGAAGCTTCAGCGATGGTTCTTTATTTTGTAAAACTTGGAAGATATTTGGATGCAATAAGTAAAGATAAGACGAAAGAAGCAATTCAAAAGTTAGTCGAAATTACACCTGAAAAGGCTGTCCTCAAAGTAAATGGTGAGGAGAAGGAAGTAACGATTGATGAAGTGCATAAAGGGGATATAGTTGTATCGAAACCGGGAGAAAAAATAGCTGTGGATGGGGAAATTCTTTTTGGAAAAACCCATTTAGATGAATCTTTCCTTACAGGAGAAGGAAAACCTGTAGTTAAAACAATAGGAGAAAAAGTAATTGCAGGAAGTATGAATTATGATGGGTATATAGAGTATAAGGCTCTTCGAATAGGAAAAGAATCTACAATATCAGAAATCGTTCAATTGGTTGTTGAAGCAAGTAATACAAAAGCGCCTATTGCTAAAATGGCAGATAAAGTCGCAGGATATTTTGTTCCATTTGTTATTATAATTGCTGTTTTTACATTTATCGTTTCTTTCCTTTTAAGTCAGAATGTAGGAACGAGTTTAATAACATTTGTAACAATTTTGGTTGTTGCTTGCCCTTGTAGCTTAGGATTGGCTACGCCGCTTGCTATCGTCGTATCGGAAGGAATATGTGCAAATAAAGGAATTTTGATAAAAAGAAGTGAAATACTTGAAAATGCTCTAAAGGTAAATACAATCATTTTTGATAAAACAGGAACATTAACTTATGGAACGCTTAAAATAGCAGAGATAAAGAAGTATAGTGATCTAGATACCTCTAAATTACTCCAGTTCGTAGGAAGTATAGAAAGTAAATCGACACACCCAATAGCTATAGCTTTTACCAATTATTTAGAGGAAAACAAATTAGAAAAAATAGAAGTAACGAAATTTGAGAATATTGCAGGGTATGGGATTATAGGAGAAGTGGATCATCAAAAAATAATCATTGGTAATTCAAAAATGCTTGAAATTTATAATATAGAAAATGGATATATGCAGGATGAAAAAGCACTTTCTCTTGAAGGAAATAGTATAGTATATGTTGTTAAAGATGGGAAAATAATTGCTTTAATCGGTGTTAATGACATTATAAGAACAGATGTAAAAGAGGTTATAAAAAAGTTGAAGAAAAGCAAAATTACTCCAATTATGTTAACTGGAGATAATAAAGAAACAGCAGAAAAAATTGCGAAAGAGATAGGAATAACAAAAGTAATTGCGAATGTTTTGCCTTCAGAAAAAGCTCAAATTATAAAGGAGTATCAAAAACATGGTGAATATGTAATGATGTGTGGAGATGGCATTAATGATAGTCCTGCACTAGCAACAGCAGATATTGGTGTAAGTGTGAATAGCGCAACGGATATAGCCATGGATTCATCAGATGTAATATTAACTAGAAATCGTTTAGAAAGTATAATAGAACTAATTCATATAAGTAAAAGAACAATAAAAATTATCAAACAAAACTTATTTTGGGCATTTTTCTATAATATTATAATGATACCTGTAGCAATGGGAGTCTTAAAACCCATTGGAATAGTAATAACTCCAATGATAGCAAGCGGTGCAATGGTATTCAGTAGTATAACGGTTGTTTTAAACACACTACGATTAAAAAATAAAAGTATAAAGTATTAAAGGCGAAATAGGATACGAATGAAAAACATAGTAAAATATTATTATCGAAAATTAGAAAATTAAGTTCAATGCTTCCGAAAAAGGAGGCAACTTTTGAGTAAAGAAAGCTGGATTATAACGAATGTCATTCATGGTATCTTCTATAGCGATAGTGGAAGATTTTATAATAAAATTAAGAGTCAATATAAAATATAAAATGGCTACAAAGAACATTCCATTAGAATAAATAGTAAATATGAATATCGGTAGTAGAGTATACCTGTTATTTCTATTGATATTGGAGATATTTGCTTTACTATGGATAGAATTCGTTTAGAATTTTTTATTGATAAAAGTAAATTACTAAATAATTGTACTTTCAAATCATTATTAGATTTAAATTATGATGTTGAAATATAGGAGGATAAGATGGTATAATGGATATATGAAAAATGCATGTTACAAAATTTGTTTATTAATAACTTAAAATGATGGAAATTAAACAAGATTTATTCAATAAAACCAATTTTAAGTGGCACTTTATTGCTGATAGCAAACATAATAAGTTAGATGAAATTTATTATAGTAATGATGAGAACTTTTGGAGCGAATACTTAGATTAAAAGAGTTCATCAATAATAAGATTATATATATTCTTAGTGCTTGATGTTACTATTCAATTTTTAGAAGTTAAAATAATATTGCGATATAATCTATAGGATGTTCAATGGTAATAATAAGACAAGAAAAAATTGAAGCCGAGGTAAAGAGGGGTAACAAACAAGTTTTCAATATGTAGAACCTCATAAAATTGTTATTAAAGGTATGATTTTCTAACATTTGATTATGAAAGTATTGATTAATTAGTGAGAATTTAATGAAGCGAATGTATTAAAGGAAAGTATATATGAATAGTGAAGTTGGAAAGGAAATGTTAAAATGAATTTATTATATTACAAAGATAGTTATTTAAAGGAATGTAATGCTAAAATTGAAAATATATGGGAGGAAAATGATAAAAATTATGTTAGAGTAGACAATAATATATTTTATGCACAAGGTGGAGGACAAAAGGGCGATAAAGGATATTTAATACATAATGATGAAACGTATGAAGTTATTAATTGTATAAAAGATGAAAATGGGTATCCAATATTGATTACAGATGTTTTATTACCAAAAGATTTAATGAATCAAGAGGTTAGATGCAAATTAAACTGGGATTTTAGATATACACAAATGAAACTTCATACAGCGTTACATCTATTACATTGTTTTATAGGTGAATACTATAGAAAAGAAATAGAATATCCAATATCTTCAAATATTGAAATAGATTTTGCATATAATAAGTATCCTCAGGATATTATTACAGAAGAAGTTATTCATTTCGTACAAAAGAAATATGAAGATTTATTAAAACAGAATATTGAAGTAATAACTTATCCTGATGAAAATAAAGAAATGTATAGGTATTGGAAATGTATGGAATATATTATTCCTTGTGGTGGAGTTCATGTTTTAAAGTTGAATGAAATAAATAATGTAGTCATAAATGCGCATTCAAAAAAAGGAATAACTACAATTAAAGTTTCTTTGGCATAATGATAAGTTATAATTGTACAACAAATCGATTATGTTTCATAAATGCAAACACTTTGATAAATTCATCAATTATGAAATAAAAAGGACTGTCTCCTGTGAACTACAGGTTACAATCCTTGAATAATTAAACTGTCCAACTTTTGGGGTTCAGTTCAGTTCAAACTGGGTGTTTTTTTTGTAATGAAAGAGAATACAGAATTTAAATTGTATTATGAATTTTATTTTAGTCTTTTATTAAGAAATAGAAATATATTTGTATTGATGGTTGTTATTTGGCCATTTTCTTTCTTAGAAAATTTGAAATAGGCTATGTAACACGAACAGTAGTATTTAAACAAAAGAGATAGGGTATTAAAAAAAACAAACATAAAAAAAATACAATTTCATGCTTTCTTGTTTTTAATGAATTTAAAAAAATTTCATAAACTGAAACTAGGGGAGGAAGATACAATGAGCATAATACCAAATGTTTCCCCAAAGGTATTTTCCTTCAGTGCTATAATAGTAGGGTATTTATTAATAGATGACTTAACTGCAAATGAGCAAAATGCGCTTGGAAACTGGCTTATGTTAACGGCACAAGTTTTATGTACAAATGCTTTTTATAAACAAGTACAAGCAGAGAGAAATATAATGGATAAAAAAGAACCCTCAGTAGAGGAAACCATTGCTGTGCTAAAAAAGATGGTATGTGCGATGCAAAAGGAAATTGATGAATTAAAAAAAGAACTTTAATTGCAATAAAAAACTAGATAAAAAATCTAGTATAAAATCATGACTTTTTCTTTTTTGGGGGTAAATCTTTACAAGTATCTAGAATAATATTTTTTAATTGATCTTGGAAGGAGCTTTCTTCTATAAAATACATAGCTTTTGCCCCTTTATATGGTATAACTTCAGGCAAATTGTATTTTTTGTTGCCTTCCACTCTTTTGATTAATAGTTGGTTATTATAAATACCACCAAATAAAATATTATCGTAATATAACAGATATTCTCCCATCATTGGTCTACAAGTAATTGGCTCAAGTATATGGAGTTGTTCTACAATAAAGTCACGATATTCTTTGGTAGTTGCCATAGAAATCCATCCCTTCTTATTTACAAGCAAACGTTAAGATATTATTGTTGTTATCAAAAATGGCAAATTCAAGCTTCCCATAAAATGTTTGGTGCATTTCTTTTGCAATTCTTACTTTATTTTTTAAATTATTATAAAGTTCTTCTATGTTTTGAACAACTATAAATAAAGTAAATGTCGCCTTTATCGTTGTCGTTTCTAAAGTAGGATATTCTGCAATTAACGCATCCTTTGCTTCAAACATAATGGAAATGTTGTCTTTTTTTACAATTGCGAAGTTTAGTTTTTCTCCCTGCTCTGGAACTGTAAGTATTATCTCAAATTCTAAATATTCTTTATAAAATTCAATGGTCTTTCTTACATCTTCCACCATGATATTTGGTGTTAGTTCTTCGTACATATTTATCGCCTCCTTATGTAATTATAGCTAGCCAAAGTATAGTTGTATTGTAAAAAAAGGACATCTTTTCTACATTCTCTTTATAAGTTTGCTAGAATGTAAGATGAGAAAAAAACATAAAAAAAGTGTACTAGTATATTGTCAAATAGAAATAAATATGATATAGTAAGGTTGTTTGAATTTATGGCGATGTAGCTCAGTTGGCTAGAGCGTCCGGTTCATACCCGGAAGGTCGTGGGTTCGACCCCCTCCGTCGCTACCAATTTAAAATTTACTAGAATAATTTCTAGTTTTTATTTTGTAGGAATACTATTATTTACCTTTATTACCTATTCTTGCTAATGAAATGTTGAAATATCAGGACTTTTAAATGGGAGAAAAATGCCTAAAGAAGATATAAAAATAGTTCTTGAACAGACAGGAACTATCATTCAACAATATAAACCCATTTTTTATAGAAGGTCATAATTTGCTATTTTTCTTTTTATAGACTATTAAAGCACTTTAAATAGTGTTATAATTAGTGTGTCAAAGTTATGTAGAATTAGTAATTTGAAGGAGAGATTTGATTATGAAAAAAGAGAAAATAAGTTTTATAGGTTTTCTAACGGCTTCAATAATTTATTTTATTGGATCTATATTGAATTTTATAGATAAAGATAATGGCACAGCCATAATGTTTTTATGTTTAGGCCTTTCGTTTTTATGCTTAGCAACGACTCATTTAGATAAAAATAAAAAAGAAAAATAGCAGTAAATTACAATTCCTTGTTCTGTTATAGATTCATAA
Source organism: uncultured Bacilli bacterium (assembly GCA_910578745.1). Lineage (GTDB taxonomy): Bacteria > Bacillota_I > Bacilli_A > RF39 > UBA660 > CATOJL01. Next base: position 35,139 of record CAJTSN010000003.1, on the reverse strand, counting down.
TAGTGAATCTAATGAGTTATACTAGTTGCTTTACAGATTTATGTAGAAATAGAGACTTTTTCTAAGACTTAAAATTTATGAAACTTGTCATGGATTCATTTAAGTAACTGTCTATTTTCAATAAATTTCATGTTTCACTAACACAACTCGTGAATAGAATAGCATGCAGTTATCGACAGTAAAGGAATAAAAGATTTATAGTTATTTTTTATAAAAGAGTATTCAAATTTAATTAAGTTTCTTTGAGTCTATTTTGATTTATTTTAGCTTATCTATATATGATGAAACTTAATAAACTTATATCGAAAATTGTATTTTAAAATTCTATTTTTTTGTTTAATAATCGATTTTCTCATTAGAATTGGAGATGAAAAGATGCCTAAAATTATATGGAAAGGTATAATAAAAAGTGAAAATGATTTTCCTGTGGCTCCTATACCTAAAAATGCAAAAAAGATTGATTGTGAAGAAGATATAAAGAAAATGCAAATCAAAGCATTGCCATTTCTATTTCCATCGATTATGATTTGTTTTTTATGCATGTTTATAAAAACATATCTAGCAAGTGAAAAAGTAATAAATGTAGGTTTTCTATTTCTAGGCGTTTTTCTAGGTTTTTTACTAATAATTGTTCATGAGTTATTACATGCGATTGCTTTTCCTAAAACGGCAACTGTATATATAGGAATTATGCCTAAAAGTTTTACAGCAGTGGCATTATCTTCAAGTCCCGTAAAAAGAAATCGATTTCTATTTTTAAGTCTACTACCAATTCTTTTAGGTATTATTCCACTAGCTGTCTTTTGTTTTAATAGTTATAGTTTAAAAGAATTAAATGGCCTAATGTTTGGAATGGCAATCATGGGTATGGCAAGTGTCTATCCAGATATTTATAATGTATTTACTATTTTAAAAAGTGTGCCAAAGAATGCAACAATTCAAAACAATAAAAATGAAACGTATTATTATTAATAATTTTACATAAAGAATTTAGAGATGAAATATTTCAAATGAAGGAAATTTGAAAAAATATCTGTATTTCTTTGATAGAAAAAGGGCATGAAATTTTATAAAAAAGTAAGTGTAAAAATCTTAAGTCATTTTGATATAGAACATAAGAAGAAAAAGTTTTTCTCTTTATAAAAGCGTGCTAATGAAATAAAAAAGAGGTAGTAAAACGTGGTAAAAAGGAAAAGAAGACTGAAAAGTAAGGCAAAACGCATCTGTTTTTTTCTAGCATTATGTACTTTGTTTGGTATTTTTCTATTTCGTAGGGGTACGGGAAAATATGCATCTATGGATAAGAAAGATCCACCAACTTATGTATATAAAGAATCGGTGTTTCCTAGTCTTGTAGTAGATGTTCCTGTATACACCGATTTAATTGAGGAACACACAAGTGCAAGACCTAGTACAAAACGAATTATTAAATACATTGTTATTCATGAAACTGACAATTTTGAAAAAGGCGTGGGAGCACTGAATCATGCTGAATATTTAAAACGAAATAACACATCAGCAACTTCTTGGCATTATACAGTGGATGACAAGGAAATTTATCACCATATTCCTGATGACGAAATTGCTCATCATGCAGGGGATGAGGAGGGAAATGAATATGGGATAGGAATTGAGTTGTGTGTGAATATCGATGGAGATTTTGAAAAAACTTTTGATAATGCCGCAAAATTAGTCGCTTATTTATTAAAAGCTTATGATTTAAGCATAGATAATGTAAAAACACATCATGACTTTTCAGGAAAAGATTGTCCCCATTCTATTTTAAAAGAAAATCGTTTAAAAGAATTTAGACAAAAGGTAAAAAAATATTTATAAAGTATATAAAAAGTAAAGAGATAGGAAGTCTCTTTTTTTCATATACTTTATTATGAATGAGATAGAGCAAAGATTAAAGGAAATTAAAATAGAAAATTGGATTTGGGTTATTTATATTGGAATCATTTTTTTAAGTTGGTATGCGAATCGTCAGGAAAAACATTATTTTATATACAAAGATGAGGAAAGTAGAAAGAAATATCGTAATTTACTCATTCTTATTTTTTCCATTCTTCTAGTCGTTTATATTTACTTTACAAAGGATAGTTACGAAGATATTCAAAAATTAACAAATGCGGAATCTCCAAAGAAAAAAACGTTAACTTATCTATCCTTTCTAGGTTCTGTTCTTATTTTGATCAGTGGCGTTTTTTTTCTAATTATTGCCATTGAAGATGAGAATATTGATACAGAAATTGCTTTTAGCTAAATTGTGTATATAAGAAGAAAAGTATTCCATACTAAAAAAGGGAGGATTTATGGAAGAAAAAGAACTAGTAGAACATATTTATAAAGATGCATCTATGGGAAGTTACACTTGTATGCAATTACTTACAGATTTAAAAAACAAAGACAATAAAGTAAAAAATGATTTAGAGAATATTTTAAAAGAATACCAAGATTTTGAAAAGAAAGCTAAAAAATATTTAAAGACAGAAATGCCTTTAGAAGAAAGCTTTATGACGAAATTTATGGCGAAGAGAGGAATAAAAAAAGAAGTTACCAAAGATAATAGTGACAGTGCGATTGCTAAAATGTTAATAGAAGGCTTGACAATGGGTTCCTTAGAAATCGAGTCAAAAATAAAAGACTATGAAAAAAAAGTAGAACGTGACACTTTAAAATTAGCAAAGGACTTTCTTAAATTTCAAGAACAGGAAATTGAAACGTTAAAAAAATATTTATAAAAGAGTAGAGAAAACTACTTTTTTCTTTTTCTTCTCATAAAATAGAAGGGGAGGAACTTATGCGTAAAACTTCAATTATTCTTTTGACCTATAACAACCTAGAATATACAAAAGCTTGCTTAGAAAGCATTTATACTTATACAGAAGAAGGTACCTATGAACTCATTGTCATTGATAATGCTTCAACAGATGGAACTAGGGAATACCTAGTAAATGATTCTAGACTTCGTGTTGTTTTTAATGAAGAAAATGTAGGGTTTCCAAAAGGATGCAATCAAGGAATTGCCCTTTCAAATCCCGAAAATGACATTTTGCTTTTAAATAATGATACGATTGTTACTTCCAATTGGCTGTCTAATTTAAAGAAGTGTTTATACAGCGATACGAAGATAGGAGCCGTTGGACCCGTTTGCAATCAGCAAGAAAATAGACAGGGCGTTTCATTTACTTATACAGATTTAAATCAGATGCAAACTCTTGCTTTGGAAAACAATCACTCAAATCAAGAGAAATGGGAAGAAAAAATATTTTTAATTGGTTATTGTCTTTTGATAAAAAGAGAAGTCATCAATCAATTAAAAAAATTAGATGAAGCCTATACTCCTGGATATGTTGAAGATAATGACTTGTCTCTTCGTATTTTAAAACTTGGTTATAAACTGATTTTATGTCATGATACATTCATTCATCATTATTTGGGAACTTCCTTTCGAAAAGATTTAAATACATTTTATCCCATATTGAATAAAAATAGAGCTTATTTTAAAAAAAAGTGGGGCTTTTCAACTTTAGCGTTTGATGAGCGAAAATCGGCTTCCTATGTGATGTTAGAACCTTGTAAAAGCTTATTAGAAATAAATGCAGGTATTGGCGTGTCTTTAAAAGAAATCGATTATCAAATCCATCCTCTTAGAGTAGAAGGGGTCGAGTATGATAAAAAAAGACGAGCGATTGCTTCTTTGTCATTTCCAATGCATGCGGATTTAAAAAGTATAAAAAATACATATGATACAATATTGATAGGAGATTTTTTAGAAACTGTGAAAAATCCTTCGGCTTTTCTACAAAAAATACATTCTCTTTTAAAGGAGGAAGGAACTCTTCTTTTAGAAATGCATAATATGGCAAATATCAAAACAATTACTTCTCTATTAGAAGAAAAATTTTATAAAGAAGAGTATTCTCATCATAATTTTTTTACTTTAAACGATATGAAACATCTTCTTTTAAAAACAGGATATAAAGAAATGGAAGTCTATTCTTGGTATCAAAATTTAACAGAGGAAGAAGAAAGAAATCTTGCGCTATTAGAAAAAGAAAATAGTATGTATCGTTATACTTATTATACGATTCGTTGTAAAAAAAATAAGAGGGATTAAAGGAATTTGATCCTTTTTTTTGTCTATTTTCTTTTTAAATAAAATGTATTATTTACACAAAATTGGACATTGAAAATAAGAAAAAAATGTGCTAAAATAAAAACAATGCAGGTTTGGAGTAGGTTGTATGAATAAGAAGTTTGCTATCCATAAATATATATATTTGTTTTTTGTAACATCAATCATGGGGTGGTTTGGAGAAGTTCTCTTTGGACTTTTCGTGCATCATAAGCTAGTAAATCCCGGAACTCTTTGTGGAATGTGGTGTCCAATTTATGGAGTGGCTTGTGTCTTGATTTCTTTTCTATTTAAAAAAGCGGATGGACTGATTAAAAATTTTATAAAGATAACATTTATCTCTTTGATTGTTGAATACATAAGTGCTTTTATTTCAGAAGAATTTTTTAACCACCAATTATGGGATTATTCGAATTTCTTTTTCAATTTTCAAGGAAGAGTATGTCTTTCTATGGGAATTTTGTTTGGAATTGTAGGCTTAGTCTTTGCCTATTTCCTTTTACCAAAATTGACTTCTTTTTTTGAAAAAAATGCGAAACAATGCATTAAGTTAAACGTTATACTTCTTTTTCTCTTCTTAGTAAATATTGGAATTGAATGTATCATTTAGGTGGCAAGATGGAGTATAGAGATTTATATGATGAAAATAGAGTTCCTCTTTTTAAGACGATAAAAAAAGGTGAAAAGCCAGAAAAGGGAATGTACTATGTAAGTGTTGCCATTGCTTTAGAAAATATAGATGGGACTTTTCTTTTGCAAAAACGTTCTATCAAAAAGGGAGGCCTTTGGGGAACCATAACAGGACATCCTAAAAGTGGAGAGACTTCTTTAGATGGAATTATAACAGAGATAAAAGAAGAAATGGGTTTAGACGTATCAAAAGAAAACATAAAATTATTTAAAACAATTCAGACGAAAGATGATTTTGTAGATTTTTACTATAGTAAATGTTTTATTCCTAAGGAGAAAATTAAATTGCAGGAAGAAGAAGTGGCGGATTATATGTTTGCTTCTAAAGAAAAAGTATTAGAGTTAATTGAGAAAGAAGAGTTTCATAAAAAACAGGCGCAGATGATGCAAACTTGTTTTTACTATATAGAAAAGGGAATGCTTTAGTCGTTTTCTTTTTGATGATAAAGGGGGATATAGATTTTATGGATCCATGGCAGAGAACTAGACTTTTATTAAAAGAAGATTATAAAAAGATACAAGAACTTTCGGTTCTTGTTTTAGGTCTTGGCGGAGTAGGAAGCTATGTCGTGGAGGGTTTGGCTCGCCTTGGCGTTCGGAAATTAATTTTAGTGGATTATGATACTATAGATCGAACGAATATAAATAGACAAATTGAAGCTCTACACTCCACTATAGGACTTTATAAAGCCGACATTTTAAAAGAACGTGTACAGGATATTCATCCAACTTGTGAGATTAAAGTAATTAAGGAAAAAATAACACCAGAAAATATAGATTTATTATTTTTAGAAGATATAGACTTTTTGGTTGATGCCTGTGATACAGTTCCTGTTAAAAAGGAAATTATGAAAAGATGTGTGAAAATGGGGAAAAAATTTATTCTAAGTATGGGAACGGCCAACAAGATAGATCCCACTAAATTAAAAATCATGGACTTAAAAGACACGAATTATGATCCACTAGCAAAAATTCTTAGAAAAGAGGCCCGTAAAGAAAAAATAGATGCGAAAATTCCTGTCGTTTCTTCTAGTGAAATTCCTATAAAAACGTTCGAGAATCAATTAGGCTCCATTTCTTTTGTTCCCTCAGTAGCTGGACTTCTTATTACAAGCTATATTACTTTAGAGGTGTTGAAGTGAAGACATTAGAAAAATTATTTTCTTCATTAGAAGGAAGAATTCTATGTTATGGAATTATGGAGGAGTCCTATTTAATTTGTATACAGGAAAATGAAAAAATAACAGAATGTTTTCTTTTGAATTCCATTGATTTACAAAAAGAAGGAAAAAAAGGAAGGGGTAAAAAAATCTCTCCTAAAAAATTTCTTAAAACATTTGGAAAAAACAGTATAGATCGTTTAGTCATTTGCCAAGATAAACTTGGAGGATTCGAAAAGAGGCTTCTTCCTATTTTCATTAAAATAGCAAAGTCAAAAATATATCTTTATCAAGTTTCTAATGTAGAGAAAACAAAGAAGCGTTATATGCGTTATAGAGGCGTATGGAAAGAAGACGGGGAATATATAAACGTTGATCTTAAGCAGAAAAAACAAAATTGGTTTATGGATAAAATTTATTATATAGAAGATAGTTGTATAGATATTATAGATGTCATCAGTGATTTTTTGATAAGCTAATTTTTTCTTGTATAAATGTTTACTTCATGATACAATGGATATATATTCATAAGGGTAATTTTGGAAAAGAGGAAGTATGAGAATAATAGGACTCGATTTAGGGACAAGGACACTTGGAATCGCTATTTCTGATCAAACAGAAACCATTGCTACTTATTATAAAACAATTCGTTTTATGGAAGGGGACTTTATGAGTGCCTTAGAAGAAGTCAAAAAGATTATCAATGAAGAAAATATAGGATTGATTGTTTTAGGATTACCGAAGAATATGAATAATAGTGTGGGAGAAAGTGCTATACGTACTCTTAATTTTAAAGAAAAGTTAGAGGAACTTTGTAATCTTCCGGTTGAAGTACAAGATGAAAGACTCTCAACCGTCGAAGCCAATCATTATTTAGTGGCTTCTGATATGTCACGTAAGAAAAGAAAAAAGAAGATAGACGGAGTTGCGGCTAGTATTATTCTTCAAACGTTTTTAGATAAAAGGAAGGTGGTCATGCATGGAAGAAAAGATGACATTTAAAGTATTTGATGATAATGGAAAGGAAATAGAGTGCGAGGTATTATTTACTTTTGAATCCGATGAAACACATAAAAACTATATTGTTTATACCGATAATACGTTAGACGAGGAAGGAAATACAAAAGTATATGCGTCTATTTATACACCAGGACAAGAAGAAACAAAATTAGAACCAATTACAACAGAAGCAGAATGGGATATTATTGAGAAAATTCTTGGCGAATTACAAGAGGAAGCAAAAAAAGCAGTGGAGGAAGACGGGCAAGAATAGGCTCGTTTTTGGTGTGTTATGAAACGAAGAATAAGATATGGAAGAATTGTAATTGCTTTTATTGCCTTTTTATTTTTTATCCTATTGTGTAGTGTTTTAGGTATCTATTTCTTTTATAGTTCGAATATAAAAAGTGTTTCTAAGAAAAGCGAGAAGGTGACCTTTACAGTCGCAAGTGGAAGTACATATACATCACTTGCTTCTTCATTAAAAGAGTCGAATTTAATTAAATCAGAGTTTGCCTATAAAATTTATTTAAAGCTGAATAAAGTAAAACCTCTACAAGCAGGAACTTATGCTTTAAATAGAAATATGTCTGTAAAAGAGATTTTAGAAATTTTAGGAAGTGGTAGTACTGAAAATCCAGATGCAATTCGAATTACGTTTAAAGAAGGACTCGTCGTATCGAAGGTTGCTAAGGTAATTGAAGAAAATACAAATCATACACAAGAAGATTTTTATAAGGTAATTACAGATACAACTTATTTAAAAACATTAATGAATAAATATTGGTTCTTAACAGAAGATATATTGAATAAGGAAATCTATTATGCTTTAGAGGGGTATTTGTATCCAAATACGTATGAGTTTGCGAATAAAGATGTGAAGATTGAAACGATTGTGGAAAGTATGTTAAATAGTATGGAAAAGAATTTAGAACCTTATAAAGAAAAAATAGAAGCGAGTACTTATTCGATTCATGAAATCATTACTTTAGCATCTATGATACAGTCAGAAGGAAATAATGTAGATGATTTCAAAAAAATGGCAAGTGTTTTTCTTACTAGATTATCAAAAAAGATGAAATTACAAAGTTGTGCATCTGCTTATTATGGTGAGAAAAAGGTGATGGGAGTCGATGCATTTGGAGATGCTTATTTAAAAAGTAACAGTTATAATACCTATGTAATTGCAGGCCTTCCAGTAGGACCAATTTCATCTCCGGGAATAGATGCTATAAGTGCTATTTTAAATCCAAGTGATACGAAATATCTATATTTCGCATCCGATAAAAATATGAAAGTCTACTTTTCGGAAACCTATCAAGAACATCAAAAAACAATTAATCAATTAAAAAGTGCAGGAAATTGGTATGGTTCCTAGTATAGAAGAATTAGAGGTATATGCAAAAGAAAATCATATTCCTATCATGCTTAAAGATGGAATTAACTTTATGCTTACCTATATTAAAGAAAATCAGGTAAAAAATATTTTGGAAATTGGAGCAGCAATTGGCTATTCTGCAATATGTATGTGTTTGGTAGATGAGAATATTCATGTAACAACAGTAGAAAGAGATGAAATACGCTATCAAGAGGCAATTAAAAATATTAAAAAATTTCATTTAGAAGATAGAATTACAATATATAACCAAGATGCTTTTGCTTTAGATTTATTTGATACATTTGATTTATTATTTATTGATGCTGCAAAGAGTCAATACATTAAATTTTTTGAAAAATTTACTCCTCTTTTGAAAGTGGGAGGAGTTGTATTCTCGGATAACCTTAATTTTCATGGCTTGACACATACTACTGAAACAATTGAAAGTAGAAATGTTCGAGGATTGGTTCGAAAATTAAATGAGTATATTTTATATTTAAAGCAAAATGTTATGTTTGATACACAATTTTATGATATTGGAGATGGCATTAGTGTGAGTAAAAAAAGAGGGTGACCTCTTTTTTTAATGTGAAGTTCTTTTCGTTCTCGATATTCTTTATTGTTTGAATGTGGAAAGAAAAGACATTAAAATTCAAAAAAACGAAAAAATGGAAAAAATTTGTGATACTCTAGGTTTCCATGGTATAATGAATGAGGAAAAATGAATAAAACTGGAAAAAAAGTCTTGAATCTTTTAGGTATTAGAAAATGGAAAAGTCTTTGTTTTATGTACACTTCAAATGCCTTAACATATAATGTTTTAGAATTTCATACAAGAGACATTATACATTTATTTTATAAAAAGGATAAAACTTTCTTTTAAAAGAAAACGTTGTAGAGAGGGATGTTGCTATGGAAAGATTTAATCCAACCGTAGAGGAAGGGTTAACAGTAGAACAAGTCGAATTACGAAAAAAACAAAATTTAGTAAACTATGATGATCAACCAAAAACAAAATCAATTAAACAAATTATTGTTGGTAATTTTTTTACTTATTTTAATTTTTTAAATATTGGATTGGGGTTAGCTGTATTTATAGCTGGCATTTTAAATCACGCTATTTTTGAGGGAATAAAAAATTGCTTATTTATGGGTGTGATTATTGTTAACTCTATTATCAGCATTATTGAAGAAATTATATCCAAAAAAATTATCGATCGTTTATCCGTTATTTCTGAGTCCGCATTAACTGTTGTACGTGGTGGAAAAGAAGAAACGGTAAAAATAGATGAATTGGTCTTAGATGATGTACTGAAACTAGCACTTGGAAAGCAAGTCGTTTGTGATAGTATTTTACTAGAGGGAGAAGTCGAAGTGAATGAGTCTTTCTTAACGGGAGAACCAGATGCGATTGTAAAGAAAAAAGGGGATATGTTGTTGTCTGGTTCTTTTATTGTTAGTGGAACTTGTTATGCGAAAGTAGAACATATTGGAAAAGAAAATTATGTTTCAAAAATATCGAATGAAGCTAAATATGAGAAAAAAATAAATTCAGTCATTATGCATTCTTTTGAAAAATTATTAAAAATCGTATCGGTTTTAATTATTCCAATTGGAATCATCATGTATTTGTCACAAGTAGACGCTACAAGCGGAAATGTAACAGAAGCCATATTTACAACGGTTGCTTCCTTAATTGGTATGATACCAGAAGGCTTAGTTCTTTTAACGAGCTCCGTGATGGCTGTCAGTGTCATTCGATTATCGAAATATAAAGTTTTAGTACAACAGCTTTACTGTATTGAAACCCTTGCTCGCGTGAATGTAATTTGTTTAGATAAAACAGGAACTTTAACAGAAGGGAAAATGGAAGTTGTTGATTTTATTCCTTATGAAGGGGTTACCAAAGAAACATTAGAAGAGGCACTTTCTTTATACGCTGTTTATTCTACGGATACAAACGAAACCATGTTAGCCTTGAAAAGACGTTTTTCTAAAAGTAGTCCAGATACTGTAAAATCAAGTTTGGCTTTTTCATCAGAACGAAAGTTTTCTGGTTTGGAATTTGAAAAAAATGGAACCTATTATATAGGAGCACCTGAATTTTTATTAAAAGAAAATGTAAAACAGATTGAGCCTATTTTAAATGAATATCAAGAAAAGTATCGTATGATGGTTCTTGTAAAAGGTGAAGGAGATCTTGATATGGCTTTAAAAAATATCCAGATTTTAGGAACGGTCTTAATTGAAGATCTTGTTCGTAAAGAAGCAAAAGACACTCTAGATTATTTTAAAAAACAGGGTGTTGATGTAAAGATTATTTCAGGAGATAATGTAAAAACCGTTTTACATATTGCTTCTAAAGTTGGGCTTGAAAATCAAAAAGGAATCAATGTAGGAGATTTAACAGAGGAAGAACTTAGAGAAGCCGTTTTACATTATCAAGTATTTGGTCGTGTAAAACCAGAACAAAAAAAGCAAATCATTAAAATCTTACAAGAACAGGGACGCACTGTAGCAATGACTGGAGATGGGGTGAATGATGTTTTGGCTCTTAAACAAAGTGATTGTGCTATATCGGTGGCGAGTGGAAGTGATGCTGCTCGTAATGTGGCTCAACTTGTTCTTTTAAATGATAACTTTGATTCTCTTCCTCAAATTGTAATGGAAGGAAGAAGAACCATTAACAATATTGAAAGAAGTGCTTCCCTTTTATTAGTGAAAACGATTTATACGATTTTATTAATTGTCTTTAGTGTTTTAATTTCTAATAAATATTTCTTCGTGCCGATTCAACTTACATTGATTACGACCTTTACAATTGGAACACCATCTTTCGTTTTGGCCCTCGAACCAAATAATGAAATTGTAAAGGGGAACTTTTTATTAAAAGTAGTAAGTCGAAGTCTTCCAACGGCTATGACTGTATTTTTTAATGTCGCTTTAGTGACAGCTTTTACTAATGTATTTGACTTAACTTATGAATTACAAAGTTCACTTTGTGTCATTTTAACAGCAATTACAGGTTTTATTTATTTACTTAAAATTTGTAGACCATTTACATGGATTCGAAGAACCTTATTTTTCACGATGCTCCTTGGTTTTATGTATTGTTTGATTTTTCAATATTCCTTCTTTAATTTAATGCCTATGAATTATGCAAGTGCTTTGATTGCTTTTGTCCTTACTTTAGCTTCATTGTATGTATATAAAAAGCTAGATTATTTTATTACTTATTTCTTTCATAAAATGGATAAAACGATTCCAATAGCGGAGAAATAGTGAACTATTAAAAAAAGAGTTAAAATAATGAAAAATGTTGCGTAAATGGATATAAAAAAGCAACGTTTTTTTTCTAGAAACATGCTATAATGGATAAGGGTGGTCACATGATTGCAGAAGTGTTAGTTGAGGTAAAGGCAAAAGGAATCGATAAAACATTTTCATATCGTATACCAGAAGGAATGTCTATTTCCGTTGGAATGCGGGTTCTTGTTCCTTTCGGAAAACAAGAAGTAGAAGGTTTTGTATTAAAAATGAGTAAAGAAGAAGTAGAATATGATGTAAAAGAGATTCTATCGGTCATGGATAAAGAACCTATTTTAAATGAAGAGTTGCTTCAATTAGGAGAATATATTAAAAAGAAAACGCTCTGCAATTTAATTCATGCTTATCAAACCATGCTTCCTAAAGCATTGAAGGCAAGAAAAAAAAGAACAGTATCCATTCAGTATGCGACTTATTTCTCTTTAGCGCTTCCTTATGAAGAAGCCATTCGAATGTGCAAAAACGATTCGCAAAGAAAAATAGTTGAAATATTAAAAGAAGGAAAAAATAAAAAAGAAACGTTTGAAGGCTCTTCTTATAAGACGCTTTTAAAAAATGGTGTGATTCAGGAAGAGAAAGAGGAAATGTATCGATACCAAATAAAAGGAGAAAAACAAGAGAAAAAAGTAACTTTGACAGATGAACAGCAGAATGTTGTGGAGGAAGTTTTAAAAGAAGACACATTTAAACCTTTCTTACTTCATGGGGTAACTGGAAGTGGAAAAACAGAAGTTTACCTCTCTTTGATTGAAGAAAAAATAAAAAAAGGAAAGACGGCTATTTTACTTGTTCCTGAGATTAGTTTAACCCCACAAGTAACTGAAAAATTTTTAAAACGTTTTGGAAATTCGATTGCTATTCTGCATTCTAAATTAAGTGATGGGGAAAAATATGATGAGTGGCGAAAGATTGAAAGAGGGGAAGTCTCTATTGTGATTGGGGCTCGAAGTGCCGTATTTGCGCCTCTAAAAAATTTAGGGATTCTTATTTTAGATGAGGAACATTCGAGTACATATAAACAAGAAAATACGCCTAAGTATCATGCGAGTGATATTGCTTTATGGCGAGGGAAATATCATAATATACCAGTCGTATTTGGAAGTGCGACTCCTTCTATTGAAACATATACGAAAGCAAAACTTGGAATTTATCAATTGCTTACTTTAACAACACGTGTTCATGCGACTTTACCTTTTGTTTATTTGGTAGATATGAAAGAAGAAATAAAAAAGGGAAATTTTATTTTATCAGAAAGTTTAAGAGAAAAAATAGAGGAACGGATTCAAAAGGAGGAACAAGTCATTTTACTTTTAAATCGACGTGGTTATACAAGAGTGATTACTTGTCCTAGTTGTGGCTATCAAGATACTTGTCCCCACTGTGATATTCCTTTGACTTATCATAAATCGTCTAATACGATGCGTTGTCATTATTGTGGGTATGGAAGTAAGAAAAAGGAAATTTGTCCTGAATGTGGGAATAAAGATTTTAAGGAACAAGGTATGGGAACCGAAAAGTTAGAGGAATATATTTTAGAACAAATTGCGGGTGCTAAAGTACTTCGAATGGATATGGATACAACTTCTAAAAAAGGAGCACATGAAAAGATTATTTCTTCCTTTGAAAAAAAAGAAGCCAATATTCTCCTTGGAACACAGATGATAGCGAAAGGGCTAGATTTTAAAGATGTAACTTTAGTAGGAGTCCTAAATGGAGATGCAGGACTCAATATCCCTGATTTTCGAAGCGCTGAAAGAACGTATCAATTGTTATCACAAGTCGCTGGAAGAGCTGGAAGAAGTACAAGAAAAGGAGAAGTCGTCATTCAAGGTTTTTCCATTGATCATTATAGTATTGTATATGCGAAGGAACATAATTATGAGGCATTTTATACAGAGGAAATGTGTATTCGAAAACAGCTAAATTATAGTCCTTATTATAATTTATCTTTAATAAAATTAAAGGGGAAAGATTTAAATGTGTTATTTGAAGAGGGAAAGAAAATAGGAACTTATTTAAGAGGTAAAAAATATAAAGATACATTTATTTTAGGACCAAGTACTGCCTTGATTCCTAAAGTGAATGATGTATTTTTTGTCCAAATTTTAATGAAATACAAAAATTCAAAAGAACTATATGAAGCGTTTGAAGAAATAAAAAAGATGTACTCATGTACGAAAACTATAGTAGATATCGATATAAATCCGATTATGATATAAAAAGAAAATAGAAACGAAAAAATATGATATAATAAATATAGAAAAGGGCGATAAAATGGATACAGAAATGAATATAGAACAAATAAAAATAGATAAGAAAGTACGTATTTTATTTATGGGTACACCAGAGTTTGCTGTGCCTGTTTTAGAGGGACTTATCGAAAACTATGATGTAAGAGCGGTCATTACACAACCCGATCGTGTGAATGGAAGAAATGGACAAGTGACTTTTTCTCCAGTAAAAAAATGTGCGAACGACCATACAATATTGGTGTTGCAACCTGAAAAGTTGAGTGAGGCACTTGATGAAATTTATGCTTTAAAGCCAACATTAATTGTAACTTGTGCTTATGGAAATTTAATTCCAAATGAACTTTTATTTTTGCCTGAATATGGTTGCATTAATGTACATGCTTCTCTACTTCCAAAATATCGTGGAGGAGCACCAATTCATCGTGCTGTGATGCAAGGAGAACAGACAACGGGAATTACAATTATGCACATGAATTCTAAGCTTGATCAAGGAGATATTATTGTTCAAAGAGAAATTTCAATTGGTGAAAATGATACAGCAAGCATTGTACATGATAAATTAAAAATACTTGGTCGAGACTTGCTTTTAGAAATACTTCCAAGCATTATTGATAAAACGGCACCAAGAATTCCACAAAATCATGAAGAAGCAACTTTTGCGTTTACTATAAAAAAAGAAGACGAAAAAATCGATTTTAGTAAAACAAAATATGTGATTCATAATCAGGTAAGAGGATTAAATGCATGGCCTGGTGCCTATGCTGTTTTAAAAGGAAAGCGAATGAAGGTTTGGGCAACTAGACTTTCCGATGCTTATTATCCAAATAAAGTGGATGGAACGATTTGTAATTTGTATTCGGATGGTATCGGTGTTAAAGTAGGAAATGGAGAAATCGTTCTCACTGAAATTCAAGTGGAAGGAAAACCGAAAATGAAGGCATCTGATTATTTGAATGGGATTCAAAATAAAGAAGATTTAATAGGAGATATTTTTGAATAACTTTACAAAAAAATAAAAATATGGTATTTTAGATAGTGAGGTGGGAGTATGGAAACAGTACTTATTGTTGTATGTGTTTTATTGATAGCCATTGTTTTATTACAAGCAGGTAAAGTAGAAGAGGGAAACATATTTACAGGCGCAAATAGTGACTTATTTAAAAATCGTAAGGAAAGAGGAGGAGAACTTTTTATTACGAGAGCGACATTTCTCCTTGGAAGTGTTTATTTTATTCTTTGTTTTATACAAGGATTTTAAAAAAGGAATAGGGGTTTGAGTTTCAAACGATATAATATAGAACTCCCCCCCATCAAAAAAGACTAGGTATAATAGAAAAACCTAGTTTTTTGGTAAATTATTTATTTAACTTCCCGTTTTTTTACTAACGGGATTTTACTTTTTGAAACCTTAAGGGGAGGCAATACTCCTGATATAAATCAAGGGCGAGTTTACGAGTTCATCTTTACCCTTGATTTATTTTTTCTTATTATAATATTTTTACAAATAAAGGTTCTCCTTTATTTGTTATCTATTAATTATTGTATTATAATATATATCCGTATTTTGGCTATATGAAAGGAGCTTATTATGAAAGCTAAAAAATACAAACATCTATCTTTTGAGGATAGATGTGTTATTGAAGAATTTTTAAACAATAATTATAATTTTACTCAAATTGGTAATAGAATTGGTAAGGATAGAACTACTATTTCTGATGAAGTCAAAAAACATAGATTTTTAAGAACTTCCTCTATCTGCAATAATCATCCTTGTTGTTTTGAATCTAGGCCTCCCTATGTTTGTAATGGTTGTCCTAAATTCAATAATTGCCATAAAATCAGATATTCTTATTCTCATGATGTCGCCTATAACGAATACAAAAAAACTTTAATACATTGTAGAAATCATTTAAAAATAACTAAAGAACAAATTGCCTCTATTAATGATGTTATCTCTCCTTTAATGATTCACAAACATCATTCTGTTAATCATGTTTTTATTGAACATCCGGATGTTTTACCTTTTTCTAAATCTACTTTCTATAAGTATATTGATTTAGGCATTTTAAATGTTAGAAATATTGTTTTACAAAGAAGAGTTAAATTTAGAATTAACAAAGAATATGATACTTCTAATGCTAGAAAAAAAATAAATCCTAAAATTAAAGTTGGTCGTTTCTATACTGATTTCAAAGATTATATAGAGTTCAATCCTAATTCCTCTATTGTTGAGATGGATACTGTTATTGGTACTTCTGGGGGTAAAGGCGGTAAATGCTTTCTAACTCTATTATTTAGACAATATAATTTTATGCTCATCTATCTTTTACCTTATAAACAATCTAAATATGTTACTGAAGTTTTTAACAATTTAAAAAACTCTCTAGGTATTGATGAATTTAAACGTTTATTTGAAGTTATTTTAACGGATAATGGTTCTGAATTTTCTGATCCTGATAGTATTGAAATTGATATGAACTCAGGTGAAAAGGTTTGTTCTTTATTTTATTGTGACCCCTCCTGCTCATGGCAAAAAGGTTCTATTGAAAAGAATCATGAATATATTAGATATATTCTTCCTAAGGGAACTTCCTTTGCCTCTTTAACTCAAGATGATTGTTATTTAATTGCTTCACATATTAATTCTACTCCTAGATTATCTTTAAATAACAACTCTCCTTATGAGTCTGCTTATTTATTTCTTGGTAAAAATAATATCAATAAATTTCAAATTAAAAAGATCAACAATGACGATATTGATCTTACAATTCGATTACTTAACAAGTAATCAATAAAACTATAAATTAAGCCAAAATACACACATCAACTATAAAAACATTACGGGACGTTACCCTTATTCAAAAAAAATTTTTTTAACTTCCCGTCTTTTTGCGTGCTTTCATTTAACTTAATTCGCCCTTATAATACCACCTTTCTTTTTATTTGTATATATTTTTCCCTTATTTTATGGGAGCTTTCATTTATAAAGTTTGATAACCACCCTATCGGGATGTTACCTCTAAATTTAACGACATCAAAAAAAAGTGAATTTTCATCACTAATTCTTCCGAAAGTATCCATATGAACCACTAAATAATGAGCATAAAAAAGTGCTCTTTGATTGAAAGAATCTTTACGATTTCTATAACGTTCTTGTAAAATTCTAAAAACTTTTAGTTGATGATTCACATGTTCTATTGTCATCCTTATAGTAGAAATCAAATGATTCAAGTCCTTATCTTGGTCGGTAAGTGGGTAAAACTTTGATTTCTTTTTTTTGTTAAACTTTTAGATAAAATCTTATCAAGATCTTGATAACTACTATCTCCTAACACATTAATTTCTTTATCTAAATCAAGGTTACTTTCTTTAAACAGAGTAAAATCATGGACACTACCTTTATCAAAAGCTACATATACTATCTTTTTAGAATTTTCTTCTATAATTCATTGCATTTTCATAGGATGTTTTTCTTCAAAATAGTATTCCCTTTGAGTTTCTTTTACTATTTAGCATCGACTAAATATTCTTTCTTTTTTTCTAATTTAGTTACATCAAATTCTCCAGTTATATATGAATTTAAAGTGGACTCCGTCCATATTATTCAATGATATGCTTTACTTTAAATACATTCCTAATTTTAGGAACGTAGTGTAGTTTCTTAAGGATCCATACATCAAAAGTAAAATGTCTTCTGTAGCAAGTTTAGGTGGTCGTCCTGCCTGTTTGTGTTTTTCTTTTAGTTCATCTTCTAGTATTGCTACTTGAAACTCAAACACTTCCCTTTTTACTCCAATTAATCTTCTAAACTTTACATCTTTAGGTCCTTTTAATTCTTCATACTTCAATTCTATTTTTACCAACTATAAAATACCATATTTTCCTAGCTTTGAATATGGTATTTTAGTTTCGAAAGATGTCTATTGTAATGATTATCTATAAAATTTTTACTTGTCTATCAATTTATGTTGCAAAAAAAGATACTGCAAGATTATTAGAAAAGAAATATAATCATAAAAGAAAATAACCTTTTTTACTTTTCGTAGGATTCGCAATTCAGTTATTTTTATTCAAAAAAACTATTACATTTTGTTGTCTTAAAACAAAATAAAAAGGCAACAATATTACATTATGAAATTTTGTAATATGCTGCTCAATAGGATTTCCAAAGGAAAGACTCCCTTGGCACACATCGTTATTGGCAGAGCCAATAACGCAGTATGTTTACCTACTTGTCTTAAAGTAGGTTATTTGCAGAAATCTATTAGTTACAAAGTTTCTTTTGAATTTCTACTTAAATCGTTATACAATTATTTTCGTTTAGGATTCATTGTTTTTCTCAATACAGGCTCTTTTTGATCTTGAACCAATTTTTCTTCTGAATTCTCTTCACTAGATTGTGCTACAATAGGCATAGATTGACTTATTAATCTTGCTTTTTCACGTTCTAAATAAGCCAATTTTTCTTCTAATGTCATTTCAGCATATTTTTTTTCAGTTCTTTCCTTTTCTGTGCTTTCAGTATAAGTTTTAGTTTCTTCTCTAGATGAAAATTCATCTTCCATACTTGACATTTCTTCAGTAGGCATATATATGTCACCTTGTTGTAACAATTTATCTTCCATATATTTGTAGACCTTATCACCAATCAAAAGTACTGTAATTGCATTTAAAATGTTATAAACTGGAACAAACCCTTTAAATGCCCTTAATGTAAAACTTACAATCTTCTCAGGAATTGATTTTTTCTCTTTTATATATTTATATCCTTCTCTTTTTAATTTTTTATCACAAGCAGCACAAAATAAAAATACAATAGACCAACTTATAGCAGTTGTTCCTAAATAAATGTTTAATAACAAATTTATTCCCCCCTTTGAATAATTTGTAGTATAACCTATTTATTGTCATTTGTCAAATTTCAATTTTTGAGTTCAATAAAAAATTATTTATGTCT
>CAJTSN010000003.1:14017-16225 GCA_910578745.1 uncultured Bacilli bacterium | reverse complement strand
AGATACTTTCGAAAGAACCTCATCACCTTGTTCTTTTTTTTATAATAAAATATTTACAATCATAAGCACAACTTTCTTTTATATATTCTTTTATAGAAGAATAATCATTTATTTTTTTAAAAAGCTTATTTCCTTTTTCACAAAATCCTTTTAATCGCAACTTTCCATATGCCCAATCTCCTAAAATATAATCATAGTCCTCAAAATAGGAAGTATACTTTTCTTCTAAAACCTCTTTATCAAAACCATCTTTATATTCTTCCACGAGTTCATAGAGATTTTCTCCTAATTTAATTTGCATTATTCCTTCACCTCTTCAAGTTTTACACTCACTAATTTGGATACACCAGATTCCTGCATAGTAATCCCATATAAATCATCGGCATACTCCATGGTCTTTTTTTTATGAGTAATTAAAATAAACTGTGTTTTTTCTTTTAATTTATTTAAATATTCTCCAAAGCTATCTACATTTACTTCATCTAAGGCAGCTTCTACCTCATCTAAAATACAATAAGGAACAGGACGGGATTTTAAAATGGCAAATAAAAGAGAAATTGCTGTAAATGTTTTCTCCCCACCCGATAGGAAAGAAATACTTTTTAATTTTTTTCCAGGAGGGGAAGCAACAATTTCAATGCCTGTTTCCAACATATTCTCTGGTTCTGTAAACTTTAAATCGGCATCTCCACCTTTAAACAATTCTTTAAAAGTGGTTTTAAAATGTGCTCGAATGGTTTCAAATGTTTTCGAAAATTCTTCTTCCATTACTTTATCAAGTCCATCAATGATTTCAAGTAAAGTTTCTTCTGCTTTCTTTAAATCATTTTGTTGCTCACATAAAAACGCATATCTTTCATTTACCTTTTCATATTCTTCAATAGCAAGAATATTGACAACCCCTAAATTTTTAATGGCATCTTTTAGTCTATGAACTTCTTCTCGAGCTCGATTTTCTTCCATATCTAAGTGATAATGAAGAACTGCATTTTCATAAGTCATAGAATAAGTTTCACTCAATTTAACCAAAAGAGTATCTAGTTTCACATCCATACGATTCATTTCAATTTCAAGTGCATTTAATTCTTTACTTTTCGTAGAAACCAAATTATTTTCTCTCTTAGAAGTAAATTCTGCTTCTTCTAATCGATCACTCATTTGTTTTTTATTATTTTTAAGTGTTTCTAAATAATATTCCGTTTTTCTCTTATTTTCTAAAGCCTTATAATACTCTTGTAGTGTTTTTTCCTCTTCCATAGTAAGCGTATGATTTAAAACCCCTTCATTCCCTTCTAATTCGATTTTCACCTCTTCGAACCGTTTTTGTTTTTCTTTTATATAGTTTTCCTTTAATGAAACAGTTTCTGTTTTTTCAATTTTCTTTTTACTTGCCAAATAAATCTTATCTTCTAACGCTTTGAGTGTATAGTCCACTTCATTGATTTTATTTTCAAATTCACTCACATTGTGTTCATTATACTCTAATTTCTTAATCACTTCTTCTAATTCATACTTTTCTCGAATTACATTTTTTATTTTTGGAATGCTTCCCCCTGTCAAAGAACCTCCAACATGTAAAAGTTCTCCTTCTAAGGTTACCATTTTATATTTATGTTCAATTCTTTTACTAATCGCATTGGCATGTTCTAATGTATCAATGACTAAGACATTTCCTAATTGATTGTCAATAATATTTTTATATTTGTTATCAAAATGAATCAATTCTGAGGCAATTCCTACAAAACCCGTTTCTTTTAAAACCATTTCTTTTATTATAGGATCTACTTGCTTTCCTTTGATAATAGAAAGAGGAAGAAATGTAACGCGTCCTAGCTTATTTTCCTTTAAATAGGCGATTGCGCTTGATGCAACCCTCTCATCATCAACGACTACATAGTTAGAAGCAGAACCTAAAGCTGTTGTAATCGCCGTTACAAACTCCTCATTCATCTCTAATAAAGAACCAACCACATTATGGATACCCATTAATTTAGGATGATTCAAAACCGCCTTTACGCCGTAAGGAAGTGCATCATTATTATCAATGGAATCTTTTAAAGTCGAAATTTGATTTTTTAAATAATAATTTTCCTTCATAAGAGAAGTTAGTTTATTTTGATAATTCTCCTTCTCTTTTAACGATTCATTTTTATTTGTCTCTTCCTCTTTTATTTCTTCTTCTAAATGATTCATTTGTTCTTCTATAAG
>CAJTSN010000003.1:10111-13917 GCA_910578745.1 uncultured Bacilli bacterium | reverse complement strand
TTTACTCGCTGTTTGGGAAGAAAGTTGAATGATTTCTTCATTTAAAGCATCGATTCTTTTTTTAGAAACTTGGTATTCTATATTCATTTTTTGAATGTCGTGGGCGAATAAAGCAACTTCAATCTTCTCCAAGGAAGCCATATAAGATTGGTATTCTAATGCTTTATTTCTCTGCTCTAAAAGAGGGGTTATTTGAGAAGAAAGTTCTTGAATAATATCTTCAATTCTCTTTTCATTATCATGTGTTTTTTCTAATTTATGAAGAGCCTCTTCCTTTCTTTTCTTATATTTCAGTACTCGTGCTGCTTCTTCAAATACAACCCTTCTATTTTCTGGTTTTGAAGAGATAATCTCCTCTACTTTTCCCTGTGAGATGACATTAAAACTTTCCTTAGCAATTCCACTATCTAAGAAAAGGTCTGTCACATCTTTTAACCGACATTTTTCATCATTGATGGCATACTCATTCGTACCATCTTTATAAACCCTTCTTTTGATAGATACTTCACTATAATCTAAGTTTAAATAATGATCTGTATTGTCAAAGACAAGAGTTACACTTGCCATATTCATACCATTTCTAGACTTACTACCCGCAAAAATAACATCACTCATAGAAGCATCTCCACGTAACGATTTAACAGACTGCTCCCCTAGTACCCAACGAACGGCATCGACAACATTGCTCTTTCCACTTCCGTTTGGTCCTACAATTCCAGTAATCCCTTTTGATAAATCAATCACTATTTTATCCGCAAAAGATTTAAAACCGCTGGCTATGATTTTCTTTAGATACATGTTGTCACCTACTTTCTTTTTGATTCTTTATATAGCGACCTTCTTTCGTTCTTCTTCCTTCGAAACTTCAAAAATATCCGCTTTAAAACGCTCTATACAAATTGGGTCTGTTTGTCCTTTTGTATATTTTTCTTTTTCCTGTAGCGCTTTTTCTTTCTTTTGTATTTCTTCTTTTAATTGTTCTTCATACTCTTCCATTTTTAATGTATACATCGATATCAATTCTAAACATACCTTCTTTTTTTCAAAATCAGATGGATCAATAAAAAGTTTTTGAAATGGACTTTGTTCTCTTTCTTTTATCGCTTCTAAAAACAAAATAGCATCATGGTAACTTTTTTCCTTTTGTATTTTTTCTCTAAATTTAGCGACTTTCTTTGGTAGTTCTCTTTTTAAATCCATTAAAGACATCCACTCACTTGAATACATTCCTACTTGTTCATGTAACGTATGAATATGTTCTTCTAAAGCAACAATTTCTCCAAAAAGCTTTTCCTGATTTTTCATTTCTTTTCGAGTAGGATTTTTATCTTCTCTATTAACTTGCATTCTTTGAAAAACTTGTTGCTTAGAAAAAGTAGAGTTTCTTCTTTGGTATTCTAAATCATATAGACGTCTATTCTTTGTCAATGTTTGATAGGCTTCACAAACTTGTGTGTATTCTTTTAAACCTTCCCCATTTTCGTTCATTCGCAACTGATATTTTTCAAGTAAAGGCTTTAATATTCCTTCAATTTCTATATCCGTTGCCATAGGAGAAATCGAATACATTTTATAATAATCACGATATATGCGAACCATAATATCACCTATCCTTATTTCCATTATAACACATTTTTTTATTTTTGTAGTTTCTTTCTGAAAACTAAAACACATATTTTTGGTATTTATATCCAATACTATTAAAAGAGGTGGAACATGAAAAAGAAACTAATACTTTTATCGATTTTTCCTGTTTTATGTCTTTTAGGTTTTGGATTTTATTATGGTCTTTATTTCTATGCGAAAACAAGACCAAAACTCGCCATTGATTCGGCGAATGGTTATTATCTTTATGATAATAAGGGAGAAGTTTTTAATGGAAAAGATGAAGAATGGATTTCTCTTGAGAATATATCTCCTTATTTAATTAACGCTACTATAGCGGTTGAAGATAAAAATTTTTATGAACATAAGGGTTTCGACTTTTTACGAATTGGAAAAGCCCTATTTAATAATTTAAAAAGTGGTTCAAGAAAAGAAGGCGCTTCTACCATTACCCAACAATACGCAAAAAACCTCTTTTTAGATTTTGACAAAACATGGAAGAGAAAAATTACGGAGGCATGGCTTACCATTCAACTCGAATCCCACTATTCCAAAGAAGAGATACTAGAAGGCTACTTAAATACAATCAATTATGGTGGCATTTATGGAATTGGAAAAGCGAGTGAATACTATTTTGGAAAAAAGGCTTCTGAATTAACCCTTGCTGAAGCTTCCATTCTAGCAGGAATTCCTAAATCACCATCGAATTACTCCCCTATTCAAAATGAAGAGGCTGCTAAAAGAAGACAGAGCATCATCTTAAATGCCATGGTCAAAAATCATTATATTTCGAAAGAAGAAATGGAGGAAGCCAAAGAGATAAAATTAAGTTATGTAGGCAATTTAGATCAAAATAGTTCTAAAGCTCTCATGTATTATCAAGACGCTGTTTTAAAGGAACTTGAAACGATTTCTTCTATTCCTAGCTCTTTTCTATCCACTGGTGGACTTAAAATATACACAACCCTTGATCAAGAAGCTCAAAAAATATTAGAAGAAAGCATGAATAAGAATTTGGCCAAAAATGAAGAAATACAAATCGCATCAGTTATGATGGATCCAAATGATGGAAGTGTTCTTGCCATATTAGGAGGAAGAGATTACAACAAAAGCCAGTTTAATCGAGTAACTTCTTCGAAAAGGCAAGTTGGTTCTACCATGAAACCCTTCCTTTACTACACAGCTTTAGAAAGTGGTTTTACTGCTTCCACCACTTTTACAAGTGAAAAAACTGTATTCACTTTCTCTGGCGATAAAACCTATGCCCCTGAAAATTACGCCAATTTATATGCGAATAAAAACATATCCTTAGCAGCTGCCATTGCATATTCCGATAACATTTATGCTGTTAAAACCCATCTTTTCTTAGGAGAAGAAAATTTAGTTGAATTTGCAAGTCGT
This sequence comes from uncultured Bacilli bacterium, assembly GCA_910578745.1. Lineage (GTDB taxonomy): Bacteria > Bacillota_I > Bacilli_A > RF39 > UBA660 > CATOJL01. The sequence goes on along the minus strand of CAJTSN010000003.1, from coordinate 10,911 downwards.
CTAGGAATTAGTGAAAAGTTAGACTCAATCCCATCTCTAGCTTTAGGAACAAACGAAATTAATATTATGAATATGATGCAAGGCTATGCGACATTTGCAAACGAAGGAAATAAAATCAAACCACATTATATTACAAAAGTAGAAGATGTGCATGGAAATGTTCTTTATGAATTTAAAGAAGAAAATGACAACATTCTAAATAAAAGTCATGTCTATATTTTAAATGAGTTACTAAGGAACTGCTATAATAAAAATTTTGTAGACTACACTTACCCTACTTGTTCAAGTATCGCCTCTAGAATTACGAAAAAATATGCCATAAAAACGGGAACAACAGAAACAGACAACTGGATCTTTGGTTACAATAAAGACGTTTTACTAGGCACTTGGATTGGTTATGATAGTGATAAGCAAACAGACAATGAAGATAGTTTGATGATGAAATATTTTTGGGCAGATGCGATAGAAAACTATTTGAAAGATAAAAAAGACAATTGGTATGAAACACCAAATAATGTTGTCGGTGTTTTTGTAGATCCAATCAGTGGAGAAGTTGCAAAAGAAGATACAAAGAATAAAACCTTATTTTACTATATTAAAGGAACCCAACCAAATGCAGAAGATGACACACTAGAAGAAGCAATTTCTGCAATGAAACAACAATAATTTACATCAGAATCATTTCATGTTATAATCAATATAAGGTGAAAATATGTATATAAGTATTCGAAAGATAGGAAAAAAAATTGTTTTTGAAACAGCAAAACAAAAGCTAAATAAAGAACAATTAAATGTAACGA
>CAJTSN010000003.1:9307-10059 GCA_910578745.1 uncultured Bacilli bacterium | reverse complement strand
CTTTCCTTAATCACGCCAATCATCCAAGAAATTTCTACTATTAAAAACATTGTGATTTTAGAAGATGCAAGCATACCTAGTGAGTATTATCATTACATCAAACGTCTTACGTATGTGGATACATTCGAGTGTTACCAGATGACTTCTTTCTTATTTGAACAATGTTTAAAAGAATTACAAATAAACGTTCATTATCGAAAAAAAGAATTTATCAAAAGCAATTTTATGATTGTAAATGACTTAAATACGCATTCTAAAATTGTTTATAAAAGAAAAGTCACTTTTTATGATACATATAGTGAAGAAGACTTAAGTGATTTCTCTTATTTTTTAACAGAAAATAAACGATTGGAAAAAATAGAATTTTATGGAACAAATACATCTATATTTTCAGATTTGCTAAAATGCATTCTATCTAAAGAAAAAAAGAATCTACGAATTGTTATTTTACAAAGAAAAGAAGAAAGACAAAGCTTAGAAAATATTATAAATTCTATTTATAAAACTTACAAAAAACAGTTAAAACAGTCTCATATTGACTTAGAAATAAAATATACAAAAGAATATAAAGAAAAAAATGTCCTAAAACAATTAAATTTGAATATTTTCCGTCTTTCTGTACTCATTTTATTCTTTGTCACCTTCTCTATTTATGGAATTTCTAAATTTCATGCCTATAGTAGTCAAAAAGAAAGACAAGAAATCGCAAAATTAAAAGAAGAGACAAATAAGGAAGAAAACTCGTCCTCAAT
>CAJTSN010000003.1:2332-9297 GCA_910578745.1 uncultured Bacilli bacterium | reverse complement strand
GATCTGGCTTCCAGCAGCCCGCTGATCATGAAGCTGGCTAAAGAGCAGGAAGAGAAAAAAGAAGAGACTCCTAAAAAAGAAGAAGAAACCCCTAAAAAAGAAGAGCCCAAAAAAGATACATATGACAAAAATATGGCCAATTTAAAGAAAACAAATAGTGAATTCACAGGATGGCTCACCGTCAATAATACCTCTATCTCTTATCCAGTTGTAAAACATAGTGATAATGATTATTATTTAAAACATGGTTTTAACAAAAAATATAATATCAATGGTTGGATTTTTATGGATTACCGAAACCATGCAGATTCATTTGACCAAAACACCATTATTTATGGACATGATTCAAATGAAAGTATTATGTTTGGTGATTTAAAGAAGGTCTTAAAAAAAAGTTGGTATACAAATGTAAAAAATCAAATCATTACCTATGAAACTCCTCAAAAAAAATACGAAGCTCAGATTTTTTCTATCTATGTAATCGACAATACAACGGATTATTTACAAGTCGTTTTCTCTGATAAAGAATTTGAAGCTTTTATAAAGAAACTAACAGATCGAAGCATATATGATTTTAATACTCAAGTCTTTGTTCAAGATAAAATTATTACATTATCGACTTGTTATAAAGACTCTTCTAAACGACTTGTTGTTCATGCCAAAATAAAATAGGATTTCTTCCTATTTTTTCTTTTCTGTCTACAGATTTCCTTAGATTTATCATTATTTTGTTCTTATTTTAATTACATCTTCTTTTTCAATATGTCCAATAAGAAGTGAAGCGTTCTCTTCATGATGCTTAAAATTTTCTTCTACCCTTTTTTCATCAAAATTGGCATAGCAATATTTACAAAAATGCTTACAAGAATTGTAGACTCCAATATCGACCATTTCTACACAATGACACTTCTTTTCCTTTCTTGCTTTCCAAGGCTTATACGTTTTTCCCGTTACTCGAAAAGCGAGTTTTTGAGAAAGACAGTCTTCCTTTATAAAACCATATTCCACTAAATTTCTATCTTCGAAACAAGTTTGAACAGTCATTCCATGTCTTCTTGCACTTTCACTAAACGAACGTCCAATTTCCTCATACATCTTTTCTGTCATTTCCATAGAATCTAAAATAGCCTTATTCTTACGTACATTTTTATAATCATCTAAAAAAGAAACAATAATCGCTTTTATAGATCCTTCTAACAGACAACACATATGTTCAAAGGCTTTTTTATGATAAGAAACGGTATATGTATGACTTATAAAAATAGGATCATAACGAACAAATACATTTTCTATTCCTATCATCATAGAAATTTTTTTTATTCCTTCTATAATAAGTCCCTTTGAAGGAACATGTGGTTCAATATCTTTTTTATAAGGGGTAAGTGTTACTTGAAATAGAATCGGTTTTTCAAATTTTTTTAGATCGTTTAAAATCGGAAGAGGATTTTTCGTACAAAAAACAATAGCGTCAACATCTTTAAAATAAATTCGACTTATTAATTTAGGATAAAAAGGATTTCTAACATCGACAAAGCCTTCTTTGTAACGATTTAAAAACCATCGCGAATAAAAAGCGACAATATCTGTCCTACCACTCACATTAAGTATCATAAATCTCCACCTTCTAATCACAAAAAAAGCCGAGAAATTGGCTTCTTTTAAGAATTGCAAAAATCTTCTACTTCATATTTCCATTTATTTTGGCCTTGTTTTGTAATTGTTATCGTCAAACCAGAATTGATTTCCTGTTTATTTTTAGGATTTTCTAAATTTTCTTTAATATAACCACCCATTTGTAAATCTTTCAAAGTAATCGTTTTGGTTTCCCCTTCATTATCTGGTAATTCAAGCATATGATCACTTCCATAAAGTCTGGCAGCTTCTTTAATATTTTTTAGTTGATCTTCACAAAGTTCAGACTTGGTCCCTCCTAATGTTTTTGTAACTGCTGGTACCGCAATGACTGCAACTAATCCTAAAATAACAATAACAGCCAATAATTCAGCTAATGTAAAACCTTTATTTCTCATATAGTCACCTCTATGGTATTAGTATAACAGACTTTTTTTAAAATGAAAAGAAAAAAGCCTATTTTTTCTTTGGATTGACAGTTACAAAAGAGTAATTTGTAAAGTCTAAAGCACCAATGACACGCATAAAATCGTCATAATTTAGTTTTTTATAATTTTCCAAAATTTCAACTTCTACTGTATCCATACTAATAATATCCCCTAAAACTTTTTGATTTAAAGAATAAATATTTTCAGATGTGTAAATACAAGAAGCAATCATTCCTCTTTTCTTTAATTCAAAAGAACGAGTATCGATTTGAACATCCCCCACTTCTTTTAAAATTCTATCCTTTAAAAGAAGTGCATTTTTACTATCTCCTTCTAAGATAAATACTAAAATATCATCTGTTGCATATAGACTATAATCCATATCCGAAGTCGTTAATTCTTCCTTTTTTGCCTCTTCTAAAAAACAAGAGGCTGTTCCAAATTTTAAATTCGCATAAATAGCCACATACCTTCGAATCGTTACTTCATCAAGTTGTAATTCCTCTTCTAATTTTTTTAAATCAAATTTAAATCCTAATGTTAGTTTTGGTACAGTGATATTCATTTCAATTGTATCTTCCTTTTTAAAAACAGAAACAGGTTCCTCATAATGTTTTAAAGTAGGCTTTTTAAATTGTTTAAACGATTTTTTCTCTTGGTTTTTCTTGATGATTTCTATCGTTTTTTTCGGATCTACATTTCCAGTTACAATGACAAACATATTTCCCGGATGATAAAAAGTTTCATAGCAAGTATACAAATCCTCTTTTGTAATGGAATTCACACTTTCTTTAGAGCCAATCACTCGTATCCTAGAAGGATCACATACAAATAAATTCTCCATTAAACGAAAGTATCCAATGGAATAAGGATTATCCGCAGACATATCAATTTCTTGTTCAATAATTCCTTTTTCCTTTTCTACATTTTCATCCGTAAAATAAGGTTCTTGAACGTAATCTAGAAGTAAATTTAAGTTTTCTTCAAAATGAGAAGAACCATCAAATAAGTAACAAGTCTTATAAGAAGATGTATTCGCATTACAAGAAACTCCATTCTTAGAAAATAGGCTCATTACATCTTCGTTTGATTTTTGAGCAAACATTTTATGCTCTAGAAAATGAGCAATTCCCGCAGGAACCGATAGCATTTCCTCTTTTCCCTCTGGAATAAAATCAAGATCGTGCCCTCCAAATTTCGTTGTAAAGGTGGCATAAATCCCCTTACTTTTTTCTTTTGGAATCACATAAATAGACAACCCATTTTCAAGTTTTTCTTCATAGAGAGTCAGATCAAGTCCTTTTATTTCTAATTTATTCATTCACACCATTTCCTTCCAAAAGATAAATTACATCTAATTTTACACGTTTTGCTAAAGAAACAACCATGTCACGAGTCACTGTAGACATCGCCTGCATCCTTTCCTCTAACAATTCATAATGTAAGTATACATAAGATTCATACAAGCCTAGAATAGAGTTTTCACTATCCACAATTTCTTCATAACTTGTCTTATAATTTAATTTTACTTTTTCAAGTTCTTCTTCTGTAAAATCCCCTTCGCTCATTTTTTGAATGCTCTCTTGAATGAGAGACACTGTTTTTTCATAATCTTTTGCCTCAATCCCAGCATGAATTGTAAGCATATCATAAAGAGGAGCACTTGTAGAATGAATATCATAACATAAAGAATTTTCTTCTCTAACGACCCGAAATAATAAAGAATCGCTAGAACCACCTAATAGAAAATTGTAAACACGAAGAACATAACTTCTTTCAAAAGGTGTCATATCTTCTATATAGTATCCCATTTTTAATTTGCTCTGAGTAAAGGAACTTTCTTCTTTTAGGGAAATTGGTTCTCCCTTTGGATAAGGTAAAAAGTGATTTACCTCTTTTTTACTAGAAATTCGTCCCTCAAAATAAGAATCAAATAAAGGTTCTATCTCTTCTTTCGTTATGTCCCCTATTACAAAAATATCTAATAGATCTTTAGCAATCATTTCATTATAAATTTTATAAAGTTCCTTTTCATCTAAAGCAATAAGAATATCTGCATCTCCGCTTCGATCAAAAGAAAGGGGTGTCCCTCTTCCTCTTAATGTATCGAATTTCCAAGAGGCATAATGGTTAGGATTGTCATTTTTTCCTTCTAAAAACTCTAAATAATTTCTCTTTTCTAAAGAAAATACATCGGCATGAAACGCCTCATTTTCTATATTAGGATGTAATAAGGTATCTAAAAAAAACGCTAAAGACTCTTTATTCATGCTCTCTTCTGTATATTTTTCATGAATAAATTTTAAATCAGCCATAAAAACAAGCATACTTCCAGATGTATAGGAACTAGAGCCATATCCCAATTGATACAATTCTTCTTTACGCATAACAAAATCTCTCCGTTTTGGATAACTTTTACTTGAGACAGATAAAATTCCTGCTAAAAGCTCTCTTTTTGTAATCAAATCTTCCTTGATTGGTGTTCTAAAATTGGCACGTACGGAAATGGTTTTAAATTGATTCGTTTGAATTAAATGAAGTGTATATCCTTCTTTTTCTATCTTTGTGTACTTCATACTTTCACCTCTTTATTAGTATACAACATCTTGATGAATTATTCCTTCTATAATTTCAAACTTGCTTCTAGCGCAAGGAAAACCATAGAAGTAAACGCTGTTTCTCTTTCTTTGCTTGTCGTTTCTTCTTTTGTTACAAAACTATCCGAAATTGTTAAGAGACAAGTGGCTTTTTTCCCTAATACATTCGCATTATGGAAAAGAGCAAAAGACTCCATTTCAACCGCCATACAACCATATTTTTTTTGTAACAATTCATAGGCATTTTCTTCTTTATAAAAGACATCACTACTATGTACTGTCCCTATATAAAGTTTTTGTCCTATCTCTTTTGCTGTTTCTTCAATTGTTTTATTTAACGGTATAGAAGAAGTCAAACATTCCTCCATACAACCATTTTGTACTTTTGCATAACTCGACTCCGAATAAGCCTTTTCTACTAACAAAACATCAAACAAATTCAATTCCTTTGTATAAGAACCAGCACTTCCAATTCGTATAATCGTATCGACATCATAAAATTTATAAAGTTCATAAGAGTAGATCCCCATACTTGGCATACCCATTCCAGAGGCCATTACGGTAATTCTTTTTCCTTTATAAAAACCTGTATAAGCATAGATTCCTCTTACCTGATTTACCAAAGTATAATTTTCTAAATAAGCCTCCGCAATAAATTTTGCCCGCATAGGATCTCCCGGCATTAAAACAATTTTTGCAATTTCTTCTTTTTTTGCTTCTATATGTGGTGTCATAGAATCCTCCATTTCTATTTCATATAAAATGAACTTTCATTTTTTAACTATAAATTATTCATTCTCAAATTTGCTCAAAATATTCACAAAACAAGGTGGTAATTCAGCTTCAAAATGCATTTCTTCTCCTGTTTTAGGATGGATAAAACCTAGCTCTTTTGCATGTAAGCATTGTCCTGTATCATCAATAATCCTTCGCCTTCCATAGACTGGATCATTGACAACAGGATGCCCTATATAATCCATATGAACACGAATTTGATGAGTTCTTCCCGTTTCTAAAACAGCTTCAATTAAAGTAACATTTTTTAACCGTTTCAAAACTTTAATATGGGTAATGGCCTTTTTCGCATTCAAATCTATAACTGCCATTTTCTTTCGATCGTTTCTATCTCTTCCAATCGGAGCATCTATTAAAGCCGTATCCTCATGAATAACGCCCCAAACTAAGGCAATATATTTTCGTTTGGTTGTTTTTTCTTCTAATTGTTTTGCTAAAGAAAGATGCGCTTGATCATTTTTCGCAACCATTAAAAGACCTGTGGTATCTGCATCAATTCTATGAACAATTCCCGGTCGAAATTCCCCATTCACCTGACTTAGATTTTTTGAGTGATATAAAAGACCATTCACTAACGTATTCGTATAATTTCCGGGTGCTGGATGAACAACGAGCTTATTTGGCTTATTTACAACAATTACATCTTCATCTTCGTAAACAATCTCCAAATGTAAATTGACAGGTTCTAAAGAAAATTCCTTTTCTTTTAAAACAGGTAAAACAATCCTATCTCCCTTTTTTAATAAATAACTTTTTTTGACCTGTACATCGTTTACTAAGATGCTTCCTTCTTTAAAAGCTTTTTCTAATTTACTTCTCGTATACTCTGTTTGTTCCTTTAAATAAATGTCAATCCGTATTTGTTCTTCATTTTCGTACAACATTTGAATCCCCCTCTTTAAAAATCTTAATGATTAAAATCATTCCCGCTAAAACAATAAAAATATCCGCTACATTAAACACAGGAAAATTATAATGAAATATAGTAAAATCGAAAAAATCAATCACATAATTTAAACGAATACGATCTATTAAATTTCCAAAAATTCCTCCTAATAACCCCCCATAAATAAGAATATCAAATTTATTTATACTCTCTTTTTTATATAAATATAAAAAGAAGAAAAAAAGAACAGTAAGCGTCATAACAATAAGTAAAATTTGATTCCCCATAAAAAGAGACCACGCAGCACCTGTATTTTTTACATAGGTCAATCGAAAAAAATTAGGAAAAATAGAAATTGATTTTCCATAGGGAATCTGGTTTACAACAAGCCACTTTGTCCCTTGATCAATAACCAGTAGGAAAAAGGACAAAAGAAACAACAGAACTACACCTTTCTTTTTCATCATGAAAATCACCTATCTCTATTGTATCAAATTAAGATTTGGAAATCTATACAATCAAAAAAGAATGGAAAAATTTGTTAATAAGCCATTCTTTATCTAGTAATCTTAAAACTTCTTTGTATCTTACATTTCTTTATAGATAGAACAATTTGCTCATTCATAA
>CAJTSN010000003.1:342-2245 GCA_910578745.1 uncultured Bacilli bacterium | reverse complement strand
CTTTTGAAATGTTCCTATTTCGCATTATTTTTATTAATAATAAAAGAATACTAATATCTTTTCATTATTAATAAAAATAGTGTTATAATTATTAATAGGAAGTGGTAATAGTGAAATCAATAATGATAAGCCAACCAATGAATGGTAAAACTTATGAAGAAATTATTGGCGAAAGAAAAAGTGTTACAAGAATACTAGAAAATCAAGGGTATAATGTTATGGATACTATTATTAAAAATTCAAATGCTAGTTTAGATGATATTCAGTTTTTATTAAAATCATTAAGCTTTCTAGCAAATGCAGATTGTATATATTTTATGCAGGGCTGGGAAAAATCTAGAGGTTGTAAAATAGAGCATCAAGTTGCTGTTGAATATGGAAAAGAAATCATTTATTCTAATAAAATTTAAAAGTCTATAATGTGCTACATGCTTCATGCTACATAATAAGGGTAATACTAACCTTGTTATGGCGAGGACTAGTGGCTACACCACTAGTCTCTAATCATAAGCGTAGATTTTACTATGACATTTGCATAGTATTTTTTAATATTTTAAATTAATACAGCAAGAAAAATTTTCAAATTTTTACTGCCAATTTACTACTTTTGAAAGCAAAAATATAAAAAATTATAAAAATATACGCGAATATCCTTTGAAAATAAAATGGGTAAAAGCACTTATAAATAAGGGTTATAAAGACATTTAAGAATATATAAAGAGTAATCAAAAAATTACTATATTTTTTGATTTAAAAATTTAGTTATTAAGCATTTATTTATAAGCATGTATACAAAAAAATTTGAGTTATTTTACTATCAATTTATTACTTTCTCCATATATAGTAGGAATATTGAATTGCCTTTACCTTTATCATTATACTTAGAAGTAAACTCTATAAAGCTTTTGCTAAGCATTGACACTTTAGATATTTTGTAATATGTTAATATATAAATAAAGGAGATATTATGAACTATATTAGAGTTGGAACTATAAATATAAAGGATAATAAAATTAATCGTAATGGAGGTATTCGAGAAGACGGGACAAATAACGCTAAATTAGTCTCTAATATAATTAAGGAAAAAAATTTTGATTTATTGGGAACACAAGAATTAACGATTAAATATGTGAATGAATTAGCACTTTTTTTACCAAATTATAAATTCTATGGGAATTATCGATGTGGTAATTTATTAGCAAAGATACCCTATAATGAAAGTAATCAAATTATTACTAAATGTAATGTCTTAGAAACTAAGACATTTTGGCTTCCTTGGCTAGCGAATAATTTTTCTGATTTAAAAAATTCTATCACAAAAATGTCTATTATGCCTCGTATAGCAACAATTGTTGTATTCCAAGATGAGGAACATAGAAAAGTATGTATGATAAATACACATTTGGATTATCAGATTCCATCTATTCAAATTAGACAATTAAAAGCTTTAAACAACATTATCCAAAAATATTCTCAATTATATGACATCATTTTGACTAGAGACTTTAACATGGAAATAGGCAATAATATTTTTGACTTATTTATAAATGATATAAAAGATAAACTTCAACATGTCGATGTATATGGAGCTACATGGCATGGTGCCAATGGAGAAGAAACTCAAGTAGATCACATATTTATTCCAAAAAATTGGAAAATCAAAAATGCTGAAATTATAAATTTAAAAGAAACTTCAGACCATGATGCAATATGTGTAAATATTAAAAGAAGATAAGTATAGTGCTTATTTTATAAATTAATAATTAAAACTATAGAAATGTGTCTTTTTGCAATCATTTAATCTATACTCTCTTCACTCTCTTCAATTTTTAAAATTTATCAAATAAAAAGCAGTATATTCAAATTGAACATACCACTAACAGTCTAAAATGACCTTCATCAC
>CAJTSN010000003.1:0-320 GCA_910578745.1 uncultured Bacilli bacterium | reverse complement strand
TACACACTTTGTTTTTCTATATTCAATTGGCATTTTATTTATAAATAATATAGCCAGATAGTTTATATGATGTTCCTTTAAGTTCTATTGGATTATAATGTGTCCCATTAGACCAACAATCATAATAAAATTTCATTTTCACCTTACCATTTTCTATAGATCCGACTATACCCGCAGTACAGTTATTTCCTATACCAAACCCACCTGTATTACGATCAGAAAATTTAGTGCCAGATGATACCGAAATTCCAGACATACCAGTTTCACCAGTAGTAAACAGACCTCTTGAATCCGTTGTTTTATCTGCACCTCCTGCTGCA
>CAJTSN010000002.1:32819-49762 GCA_910578745.1 uncultured Bacilli bacterium | reverse complement strand
TTTCATCAACTACCGTTCTTCCTTTTACTTTATATGTTTTTCCATCTGTATTTTCCACATTATTTAACATCAGCATATTCTCGATGGTATCTACATACAAAACCGCACTTTCTTCCGCTGCTTTTCTTCTCGATTTATCCACTAAACTTAATATCACTGGAACAGCTATCAGTGCAATGACAGCAAGTATTACTATGACAGCTAAAAGTTCAATTAACGTAAAACCTTTTTTCACTCTACCACTCCTATTCTTGCTCATTATAACATACTTTCAAGAATGGTTTCAATACAGTATTCAAAATAAAAAACCTAGTTTTCGCTAGGATTTTCTTCTATCTCTTTCGTTTCAATATAATTTGGTTCCACAGAAGCATCAATTTCTTTTAAAACGTCATCATCAACATCATCATCAATTATATCCCATGGTTCCTCATCATCTTCGATGGCAATTTTCATTTTCTTTTCTCCTACAATTTCAACACCCAATTCCTTTTCAATGTCAAAATTAATACTGCCATCATCCGTAATATTCACTTTTGTACAATTTGGTTGGCTTAAAGTTCGAACGATGATATCTGTATCGGAAACATAGTCTCCACTATCTTTTAATTTTAAATTAAAAACATCATTATAATCAATTTTTTTATTTACAACAGCCGTTTTGCTATCTCCTTCATAAGAATACCAAATATTTACATCATAAGAACCATCAACGCCTATTTTGTCACCCGTCTTATATCCTTTAAATTTATGGTTGATTACCCAACAACCGAGTACCGTTGAAGGCGTCGTTTCTGATTTGATGGTATAATTGTTTTTAAAATACTTTTTTCCCTTACCAATAACCGCTTTTGTCACAATTTCTTTATATGAAGACATTTTATCCCTCCTCACTTTACTGTATGCAAATATAGGAAAAATGTTCATAAAAGAGAAGCAATTCGATTCGTTTTACAACAAGAAATTTGTTCCATTCGATCTGTTTTCGTTAAACCCATAAAAAGAAAAAAGAAACTATTTTTTTCTAGTTCCTGTACTTTCAATCGTTAAAGATGGACAAATATCATCGGCATATCTTTCCAAAATACCTACACATTCGTCTTTACTGTCAATTGCATGCAAATAAGTAAGCACTTCCTCTAAACGATTATTTAACTCTAATTTTTCTTCTTCAGATAATTCAGAAGTTTTAAATCGAGAATAAAGACTTTTTATTCTATAGAAATTTTTATCTAATAATGCCGTTGCTTCGTTTTGCTCCATCGATTTTTCATGCATATTTTGTACCGTTTCCCTTACTTTTGGATTTTTTGCCAACAGCATTGCAAGCCCACCACATAGGACCATTCCTGTAAGTATAGGCCATTTTTTCTTGTTTTTCTTTTTTATTTTCGCCGAAACGAGAGAATCTAGGGCCTCTACAACTTTTTTATTCTCTACTCGCACATAAATTTTAAATTCTTCCTGTTCAGACGTTTCAAAAACGTAACGAAGATTTTCATTTCCATCTCGAATTGCACTTATAATTTCATTATTATTTTTTAAACATTGAATATAGTCAATAACCTCTTTGGGTTCTTGTAGTTCTTTTGATGAGACGTTTTGATTTAAAAAATAGGATACGTGACAACTTTCTTCCGATATGGTTATTTTAATAGTACTTTTTTTATTTGAATCTTCTAAAACTTTTCTTGGAATAGTGCTTAAAATAGTTCTTAAAGCAGGTAGACTTTCATCAAATAAACGCATTCGTAAGTTCACAGCACCTTCTTCTTGGTTTAATTGATAGGTCACTAATTGTTGATCCCGAATCACCGTATAACTAAAAAAGATATGATTTCTTATTTTATTTTGAATTTCATTTAAAACCTCTTCTTTAGAACGTTCAAGAATTTCTCCATCTTGGTTTTCAATCGTTTTATTTCCTTGACTATTATCATAAAAGAATATAGTCTTAATTACATCATTATTCATTTTTTCCTCACTTCAACTTCTTTTTTCTTTATTTCTCTTGCTCAGGGATGTGAGCTTCTAAATAAGGATAAGAAATAGAATCAACATAAACAGATATTCGTTTGTTCAATTCTGTTTTCTTTCCCTTACATTTTACTTGTAAATAATTGCTCGTATGTCCTACTAACACACCTTCTTTGTATACTTCTGGTAACACTTCCACTTCTTGATTCACAAAATGTCTCATGTACTCATAGGCGAATGTATCACTTAGATCCAACAAAATTTGTACACGCTTTTTCTTGGTTTTCTCATCAATCTGCCCATCCATAGAAGCCGCTTTCGTCCCTTCTCTTTTTGAGTAGGGAAAAACATGAATTTTAGAAAATTGTGCCTTTTTTATGGTCTCAATCGTTTCTTGAAATAAGGCCTCTGTTTCTTTTGGAAAGCCAACAATAACATCCGTCGTTATGGAAATATCTGGCCGAATCGAACGTATTTCTTTTAATTTTTCTAAAAAGAATTCTGTATCATATTTTCGGTTCATCTTTCTTAAAATTTCATCCGAACCAGATTGTAAAGGAATGTGCAAATGATCGACGATTTTATTTCCTGTTTTTAGTTCTTCCATAAAATCGGCATCTAACTCTGTAATTTCAATAGAAGAAATACGTATTCTCTTAAGTCCTTCTATCGTACTTAATCGATGTAATAATGTGGCTAAATTTGTTCCTATATCTCGCCCATAGTTTCCTGTATGAATTCCTGTTAAAACAATCTCTTGCTTTCCTGCTTGAACGAGCGTTTTTACCTCAGAAAGGACATCTTCTTCTTTTTTACTTCGAACATTGCCACGAACAAAAGGAATAATACAATAAGAACAAAAATTATTACAACCATCTTGTATTTTTACAAAAGCTCTCGTTCCTTTAAAGTGTTTCAACTGCATTTTCTCAAAAGGAACATGTCGAATATCCTGTACATCGGTTTTCTTTGTCTTCGTTTTTTTATATTCTTCTATATAATCTATAATTTTTGATTTAAACTGATTTCCTAAAATAATGTCTGCTTGTCCATCTTTTTCAAATATTTCTTTTTGATTTTGTGTAGAACAACCCGTAACAATTAAAAGGGCATTTGGATTTTGCCTACGCACATGATGTACCATTTTAAGGGATTTATGATCGGCTGTATTGGTTACAGTACAAGTATTGACAATGAGTATATCCGCCGGTTCCTCTTCTATATAACCTGCATTCAACAATAGTTCACGCATAATATTTGATTCATAGGTATTGACCTTACACCCTAATGTATAAATATAAAACTTCATAAAAAACCTCTATTATAAACTTTCTCGAAAATCCTTTAAATTTTGTAAAAATTCATCATTTTTCTCGATTTCACTATGTAATGGAGAAACATCAAGCGTATCACTAAAACTATCTTCCCCTTTACTTCTTCGTTTTCTTGGTTCTTCTAACAACTCTTCTAAAGTATTTGTTCTAGAAAACTGACGAACCGTTGGATAATCCATTTCTTTTTCATCTAGTTTTCCATAAATTGGCGAAATAAAATCGGTATTTTGAAATTTCTTCTTCTCAGGAATACGATTTTCTTTCTTTTCGTTCTGATGTATATCAAATGCCTCTTTGGGAAGTTCCATTGTCTCTTCAATATCGATCACATCAATTTCAGCTTCCTCTATTGGTTCATCTGCCATAAAATCAAAGGTTTCAATTGCTCTTACAGCGTTCTTTTTTTCTTTTTCTTCTAAGTAGTTTCCTTTATGCCACTGTTCTTTTGAAAAATCAATTTCCTCGAAATCTTCTTTCGGCTTTGTATTTCTCACAGATTCTTCTTTTTGCTTTCTTTTCTCCTCTTCTATGGAATCATACAAACTTTCTTTAAGCTCACTTGTAAAAGTTTGTACGACATCTGCAGAAGATTCATCTGGTTTTTTAAAGGAATCGACTAATTCCTGATAACTAATAATCGATTTTTCTTCTTGTTCCTTTTCAAAAGATGCAACGGCATCTTCTGGAGTTGTTTCTAAGTCTTTTTGCATTTTCTCAAGCACTTTGTCAATTTCTAATCTTGCTTTATTTCCTTCTTCCATGTTTTCAACTTCCTCTTTCTCTATTTCTGGTATCACAGGTTTTTCTACATCTCTTGGTTTTGCATTTGCTAAAGAGGTAATAATCTCTCCTATTTCCTCTTCATCTTTCTTTCTCTCTCTTATTACAAGATAGATAATGCAAGCTAAATTGATTAAAAATAAGAACAAAATTATTCCAATCAATAATGTATGCCCTGAGAATAAATTTAATATATTCATAGAATCACTCCATCAGTTCATAATTTAAAATACTTAACAAATAAAGAGGGACCGTTTCTGTTCTTAAAACTCGCTTTCCCAAATGAACGGGAATAAATCCCATCTGTAAAAATATTTCTTCTTCCCTAGGGGAAAAACCTCCCTCTGGACCAATTACTATATTTATTTTAGCACATTCATGGTTCATTTTCATCACTTTTTTAATACTTTTACATTCCCTTTGCGCTATACAAATGAGTTTCAAACCCTCCAACTTTTGTAGGGCGTTTACTTCTTTTAAAGGAACGATTTTAGGAATATACAACCGTTTCGACTGCTCTGATGCCTCTTTTACGATCCGCATCCAGCGTTCTAATTTCCGTTCTTCTTTTTCTTCCTTTGCTTTTATTATACTTCTCTCTAATGGAACTAACAGAATTTCATCGACGCCTAATTCTGTCGCTTTCTGTAAAATAAAATCGAGTTTTTGTTCTTTTAAATAAGGAATACAAATTGTCTTTTGGACCTCACTTTGTTGTTCTTTATCGATTTCTTTTAAAAGTTCTATAAAAACGTCTCCTATTATATTCTTAACACAAGCAAGATAAAGTATTCCTTCAAAAACAATTTCTATCTCTTCATTTTCCTGCATCCGCATAACATGTTTGATATGATGATAATCCAGTGGTTCTAAAATAAATGTATTTTCTACTTTGTCTTTTGCAAAATATCGTTGCATATTTTCCCCCTTTTTATTTTTTTAATCGATTATATTCAGCTATAAAATAAGCATCTGTCATTCCTGCAATATAATCAATGGCTTTTCGGGCAACTGTCGTTTCATTTGTGTATTTATCACATTTATAGTTTAAAAAAGCAGTAAAAATTTTTTCATCCTTCTTTTGTTCTTGAATTTGACTTACATAAGTATCAAAAAGAAAGGTGAACATTTCTTTATATTTTTCCCTTTGTTTTACCGTGGTTGCTTTATCATAGATATGACTGTAATTGAATTTTTTTAGTTGCTTTAAAAGGGTATACATTTTATCGGATAGTTTAATATACTTTTTTCCATAACTATTTTCAATCACATCTAAAACGAGGGTATTGACAATCTCTTTATTTTTATTTCCTATCATAGAGACAATCTCTTCTGGAAGCTCTTTTTTAGATAAAACCCCTAAACGAATGGCATCTTCAATATCTCTTCCTACATACCCTATAATATCACTAAAACGAACCACACAACCTTCGAGTGTCATAGGGTGAAGTGTTTCTAAAGTATGTTTACTCGTATAACACTCTTCATATTCTTTTAAGAATGTATCTACCGTTTTTTCTTTTGGATAATATTCCCCTTCTAAAAACTCCCCATTGTGACACAGAATGCCATCAAGGACTTGAAGGGTTAAATTAAAACCATGACCTCCATTTTCAAGAAACATAAGTGTTCGTACACTTTGTACGTTATGGTTAAAATAGCCTTCATTCGCCTTCATACTAATCTCGTTTAAGATGGCTTCCCCTACATGACCAAAAGGAACATGACCTATATCATGACCGAGAGCAATGGCTTCGATCAAATCTTCATTTAAAGAAAGGGCTCTTCCAATCGTTCGAGCAATTTTACTCACCATCTGCACATGTGTCATTCGTTTTGAAATATTGTCATTATGGTTTTCAGAGAATACTTGTGTTTTATCCATGTATCTTGTATAAGCTAAACTATAAATAATCCGATCCACATCCCTAAAAAAGGCGGGTCGAATGTCTTTTTCTTCTTTTTGAAGTCGAATCGCATTTTTACTTAATGTGGCATAAGAAGAAAACAAATTTTCTCTTTCTATCATTTTTTTCTCTACTTCTTCTAGCATGATATCACCTGTTTTCATTGTACCATAGGATGACTGAAATTTCTACCTAAAGAAAAGGAAACAAAAAAATCGCATTTCTGCGATGAGGCTATAAACCATTTTTTCTAAAACATCTTCCAAGGTTTTAGATAGTTTGGATCTTTTTCATAGGATTTATAAAGCGCTAAAGGGGTGTTTTGGTATGTGAATACGACAACTTCTTCTTGTGTATTCTTTAATCGTAAACTTCCGTTTTGAATTTTTTCTTTTTCCTCTGCATTTACTTCGATTGTTTTATATTCTTTTAACACTTCTTCTAAAGGAACAAAAGTATACTTTCCCATTTCAATTTCTTCTAAAGAATAAGAATCCTCTATTTTAAAATTTCCTTGTTTTGTTCGTGTTAATGAAGTCATCATTCCTATTGTATGTAAAGACTCAGCTAAATCTCGAATGAATGCACGAATATAGGTTCCCTTACTCACTACAACTCTTACTCGAAGATTTGTTTTTGTTTCTGTATAAGAAATCGCTTGTAATTCTGCCTCATAAATAGTAATCTCTCTTTTTGGAAGTTCTACTTGTTCCTTATTTCTTGCGTACTCATATAGTTTTCTTCCTTTCACTTTGACAGCGGAATAAATAGGAACTTCTTGTACATTTTTCCCAACCATTTTTTGCAAAGCCTCTTCTACTTGTTCTCTTGAAAGAATCGATTTTTCCACTTTCAAAATCTTTCCTGTCCTATCAAGTGTATCTGTTTCGGTTCCAAATTCTGCCTCAAAAATATATTCTTTTTGATAAGAAGTTAGAATCTCCACTAATTTTGTACTTTTTCCAAAACAAACAACTAAAACCCCTGTTGCTATAGGATCAAGTGTCCCCGTATGTCCTACCTTTTTTGTCGAAAACTGTTTACTCAAAATATTCACTACATCTCGGCTTGTCATTGTCATAGGCTTATTCACTACTAAAATTCCTTGCATCACTTTCCTCATTCCTCACTACTTTGTCTTCCAAGAATTCCCTAGTAAGCTATATGTAGATGTACTTAAACCAAGAGATTCTCTTTTTTATGATACGCATACATTTGACAAATTTTATTTTTCTTGTTTTTTTATTTCTTCTATTTTTTTCATTACTTCTTTAATATTTTTTTCATTTCCATGGTTCGTTGGTTCATAATATTTTCTATTTTCGAGCTCTTTTGGCAAACAAACCATATCTGTGACTCCACTACAAAAATCATGTGCATAACGATACCCTTTCCCATAGCCTAATTCTTTATCTAATTTCGTTTCTGCATTGCGAAGATGGAGTGGAACTTTTAAGTGCGTGGTCGCTAAAGCATCTTTCTTCACCTTTTCATAAGCTTTATAAAGAGCATTTGATTTAGGAGAAACACTTAAATAAACGACTAATTGTGCTATATTGACATTACATTCTGGCATTCCAATGAGTTTAACAGCTTCTAATGTACTTACCGCCTGTACTAAGGCATTTGGATTGGCAAGACCAACATCTTCTGATGCAAATCTTGTAAGTCTTCGAACAAGATATAGTGGATCTTCTCCTGATTCAAGCATTCTTGCTGTATAGTATAAAGCGGCATCTGGGTCACTATTACGCATGGACTTATGAAGAGCGGATATCAAATTATAATGTTCTTCCCCAAATTTATCATATAAAAACGTTTTCTTGTGCATCATTTTTTCTAAATCTTTTTTCGTTACGTTGTTTTTGTCTACTATACTTAAAAGATTTTCTAAAGTATTTAAGGCTTGTCTCGCATCTCCACCTGCAAATTCAGCAATGAAGGAGTAACAAGCCTCTTCTATTTTTATATTACTATAATATTTTTCGTGCGCACGCTTTAAAATCTTTAAAAGATCTTCTTTTTCTAAACTTTTTAAAACAAACACTTTCATTCTTGATAATAAAGCTGCATTTACTTCAAAAGAAGGATTTTCTGTGGTTGCGCCTATTAATATTATGTTTCCATTTTCGACGTAAGGAAGAAAAGCATCTTGTTGTGACTTATTAAATCGATGGATTTCATCGACAAATAGAATTGTTTTTTTCCCATTCATCTGATTCATTTTGGCTATTTCAAAAATTTCTTTTATTTCTTTAACACCTGAGGTAACAGCGGATAATTCATGAAAAGAGGCTTTTGTTTGATGGGCAATTATTTTTGCTAGAGTCGTTTTCCCAACACCCGGTGGACCCCAAAAAATCATAGAAGGAATCGTATCATTTTCAATCATTTTTTTAATGCCTGACGCCTCGCCAACAATTTCAACTTGTCCAACATAATCCGCAAGTTCTAAAGGCCGCATCCTCTCCGCAAGAGGCTTAAAGATAGCATTATCGATCGTATCAAAAAGTGTTTGCATATTTTGAATTTCCTCTTTTCTTCCATAATCTTATCTTAAAAATAGAAGATTTTTTCCTATTTTTCAGTTTACCTCTTTTTGGCAACTTCTTTTTTTAAAATCTTCAAAACTACTCTTTATACTCGAATTCCAAATCGAGTATTCGAACGGTATCTCCTTCCTTCGCACCCATTTCTCTTAGTTGATCATCAATGCCCATCTTTCTTAATTTCATAGCAAATCTTTGAGCTGACTCATTTGTTTGAAATTTTGTCATACGCAAAAGCTTCTCCACCTGTTCTCCTCGAACGACCCATGTTCCATTTTCATTATAAATCGTAAATGGTTTTTCATGTTTAAATTGATAAAGCACATGGCTTTCAAATTTTTCTTCCTCATAAAGGGGTTGTTTGGGAATCTCATCTAGTAGAGTGGCAAGAGCGAGCATTGCATCTTCTAACCCTTCTTTATTCATAGCTGAAATTGGATAAATGGCTACATTCGTAACTTTTTTCTTAAACGCTTCTAGATTTTCTTGTGCATTTTCTAAATCCATTTTATTTGCTAAAATGATTTGCGGTTTTTTTAAAATACTTGGATTAAACGCTTCCAATTCCTGATTGATTAATACATAGTCCTCATAAGGATCTCTTCCTTCAAATCCACCCATATCAATTACATGGGCGATCAGCCTTGTACGTTCCACATGTTTTAAGAATTGATCCCCTAATCCTTCTCCTAAAGAGGCTCCTTTAATCAATCCTGGTAAATCCGCTAAGACAAACGATTTTTTGTTTTTTGCTTGGACAACCCCTAAATTAGGAGTAATGGTTGTAAAATGATACGCAGCAATTTTCGGTTTTGACTTCGAAACAAGAGAGATAATGGTTGATTTCCCTACGCTAGGAAGGCCAACTAATCCTACATCGGCAAGAAGTTTCAACTCTACCTTTATTTTTCGTACCTCTCCCGGTTCTCCATTTTCAGCGAAGGCTGGAGCTGGATTCGTACGGGTGGCAAAAGCCATATTTCCACGTCCTCCACGTCCTCCATAAGCCAGAACAATCTCTTCTTCCTGTTTCGTTAAATCGGCCATAATTAAATTCGTATCTAAGTCTGTCACGATTGTTCCAGGTGGAACTTTAATCACTACATCTTCTGCATTCTTTCCATGCATTCCTTTTCCAAGGCCATTTGTACCTTTTTTTCCCTTAATAATACGATGATATTTTAAATCAATTAATGTATTTAATCCTGTATCCACCTTAAAAAGGATGTTACTTCCACGTCCTCCATTTCCTCCAAAAGGTCCTCCCATAGATATATATTTTTCCCGGCGAAAGGCCATACAACCGTCTCCACCATCTCCTGCATAAAGTTCCATTGTCACTTCATCAATAAACATATAGTTCCTCCTTGTTCATTAAAAATTAAACATTACATAGGGATTTTTTTCTAAAATAAATGGTTTAACATTTTCATCAATAAATTGCTCGCTATAATGTATTGGATACCTTGTCCCATCTATTAAAATAAAATTTAATCCAGCATCAGTTACAGTTCTTGTTCCTACAAGATGTGTAGTACCACTTCTATTTACTCTATCTAATTGCTCATAAGAAAAAGATACAATATGACTTTTTAATGCATTTTTCATTAAATAAATGGAAGTCTCTGTGAAGGTAACATCCGCATTATACCAGAAAACAATCTCTTCTTTGGGATTTTTATTTTGTTTTCTTATATACCTTTTCAATTTCAAAATAAAATAAGTTTTGATGGTCTGTACTACAGTAAAAATGGAGAGAATGATAGCAAAGACACCGAATAGTAATTGTGGCAATTCGTTGTTAAGAAGTAATAGATAATAAGCAAGTGGTAGTATGATAATACATGGTATAAGGAAAAGAAAGAAATTTCTTATCTCTTTTTTAAAGATATCACTCATACAAACATTCGCATCTTTTCTCATCCTTTACACACCCTTTTCTATATTTTATCATACTTCTTCTCATTTTAGACAAAAAAAGAAAGAAATTATCTTTCCGCATAAACACTTGCTTGTTTTTTATCTCTTCCAAGTCTTTCAAATTTTACATATCCATCTATTTTTGCATAGATCGTGTCATCTTTTCCAATACCTACATTTTTTCCTGGATAAATTTTTGTTCCACGTTGACGATAAATAATTGAACCACCTGTTACAAATTCTCCATCTCCTGCCTTTGCACCAAGTCGTTTTGATTCTGAATCACGTCCATTTTTTGTAGAACCTTGCCCTTTTTTATGGGCAAATAATTGAATCGATAATTCCATGAATTTCATAGGTACACCTCCTATTCATTAATTTTAACATTTTTTGGATATTGTATCTCTAACTCTTTAAGTAATGAAATTAAATTTTCAAGTAATAAATCCACTACCCGATCATGCTTTTTTACAACAAGACAAACATACCCCTCATCTTGATTATAAGATAGAACCTCTTTATCATATCTTATAATGGCATTGACTGTTGTAACAACCATGGTACTCACACCTGCACAAACAATATCCTTTCCATAAACTTCATACAAAGAATGTCCCTTGATTTCTATCTTTGAAATCAAACCTTTTTCCTTTGTTATTTTTACTTTAATCATAATTATGCTTTAATGTCTTTAATTTCAACTTTTGTATATGGTTGACGATGTCCTTGTGTTTTACGATATTTCTTCTTTGGATTGTATTTAAAAATACGAATCTTCTTGTTCTTTCCATGTTTTACAACTGTAGCTACTACTTTTGCTCCTTTAACATATGGAGTTCCAACATTTCCATTTGCCATCAAAACATGGTCAAATGTAACATCACTTCCAGCTTCGGCATCTAATTTTTCAATATACAAAACACTACCAACTTCCACGTAGTATTGCTTTCCACCAGTTTCAATAACTGCCTTTTTCATAAGTTTACCTCCTTTAAGTTTCTAAGACTCACTATTAAGGTACATACGTTTAAACCTTTTCTATGTGGTTGTAGAGTGAGGCCCTACACATCTATAGATTTTAGCATAAAAAATAAGAGAAATCAACTTCTTTTAGCGATTTTCTTAGCATTCCCATAGATATGCACCCATATTTTATCAAAAGTAAGTTTTCGAATAACATAACATTTTGTTTCCTCAAAAGTAGATTCTATATAATTTGGAAAAAACATCGAACACCTCCTAAATTATTTTCACTACACCATAATTAAATAAGAAATGACAAGAAAAATACATAGTTCCTTATCTTCTATGTATTTTTTTTTCTTTCTTATTTTATGATAAATTGTTCCTTATCAACATCAATCGTCACTAGACTATCCATTTTTATTTTATCCTCTAAAATGGACTGCGCTAATAAAGTTTCAATATTTTTTGCTACATATCTTCGAACAGGACGGGCTCCATACACTTCATCATAGGACTCTTTTATTACTTTCTCTCTTGCCTCATTTGTTAAAAGAATATGAATTCTTTTATTCTTTAAGCGAGTTTCTATTTCGTTGATGATTTTATCCAAAATTTCATAGACAATTTCTTTCGATAAAGCTTTAAATAAAATAATTTCGTCAATACGATTTAAAAATTCAGGTTTAAAATACATTTTTAAAGTATTCATGACTTCCTCTTCCTGATTTTCTAAAATTTGTTCACTTCCTAAATTAGAGGTCATAATAATAATGGTATTCTTAAAATCAACAGTTCTTCCTTGTGAATCCGTGATTCTCCCATCATCTAAAATTTGTAATAAGATATTTAAAACATCTTTATGGGCTTTTTCAATCTCATCAAATAGAATAATACTATAAGGATTTCTTCGAACCGCTTCTGTCAATTGTCCACCTTCATCATACCCTACATATCCTGGAGGAGAACCGATAAGACGCGCTACAGAATGGGCCTCCATATATTCACTCATATCAATACGTACCATATGTCTTTCATCATCAAATAGTTCTTCTGCTAATGTTTTAGCAACTTCAGTTTTTCCTACACCAGTCGGTCCTAAAAAGATGAAAGAACCAATGGGTTTGGTTGGATCTTTTATTCCAGCACGAGCCCGGATAATCGCATCTGCAACCAATTTTAAAGCCCTCTCTTGTCCTTTGACTCTTTTTTGCATATTTTCTTCTAAATGAAGAAGTTTTTCTCTTTCTCCACCTACTAATTTTGCCACTGGAATTTTTGTCCATTTCGAAATCACTTCACAAATTTGTTCTTCATCGACTGTATCGCTCAAAATCTTAGACGTATCTTTTTGTTTTAATTCTTCTAATTCTTTTTCAAGTCTTGGAAGGGTGCCATGTCTTAATTTGGCAGCTGTTTCTAAATCGTAATTATTTTCGGCTTGTTCTAATTTAAAATTTGTTTTTTCAATTTCTTCTTTTTTGGCATTAATCGCATCATTAATTGTTTTTTCTTCCTCCCAAGCACTCTTTAATTTTGCCTCTTCTTGTTTTAAAGCATCAATTTGTTCCTTTAATTCTAAATAACGCTTTTTACTTAATTCATCTTTATCCTTTTTGATTGCTTCACTTTCAATTTGTAAGCGCATAATTCTACGCATCAATTGATCCAATTCTTCTGGAACAGAATCCATTTGTACCTTAATTGTAGCACAAGCCTCATCAATTAAGTCAATCGCTTTATCGGGTAAAAAACGATCGGTAATATAGCGATCCGACAAAGTTGCAGCACTCACTAAAGCCTTATCTTTAATCGTTACGCCATGGAATACTTCTAATCTAGGCTTAAGCCCCCTTAGCATAGTAATGGTATCTAAGACATTTGGTTCCTGTACTTGTACTTTTTGAAACCGTCTTTCTAAGGCACCATCTTTTTCAATGAACTTACGATATTCATTCAAAGTTGTTGCCCCAATTAACTTAATCTCACCACGGGCAAGCATTGGCTTTAGCATATTTGCACAATCCACAGCCCCTTCGGCACCACTACCTACAATCATATGAATCTCATCAATAAAAACAATGATAGAACCATCAGATTCTTTGATTTTTTTTAAAACTGCTTTTAATCGCTCTTCAAATTCTCCACGATATTTTGCTCCTGCGATTAAAGAACCCATATCTAATTCCCAAATGGTTTTCTCCTTTAGACTTGTTGGAACATCTCCCTTTACAATACGAGTTGCTAGTCCTTCTACAATGGCTGTTTTTCCAACCCCAGCCTCCCCAATCAAAACTGGATTATTTTTTGTTTTTCTAGATAGAATACGAGTGATGCTTCTAACTTCCTCTTCTCTACCAATGACAGGATCAATTTTTCCATCACGAGCAGAAGCCGTAATATCACGTCCATATTTTTCTAAAACGTTTTCTTCTTCTGTGTTGTTTATATTTCCTAAGTTCATATAAACACCTCCTATTTTATAAAAAAACTATGTTTTTCCATACAACACATTCATTATAACATACACATTGGCACTTGTCAATAGAGAGTGCTAATGTGTAGATAGCCTTCCCCCTTCTATCGTTTCGTATGTCCTAAAATTAGATATTAGATATTTAAAAAACATAAAATTAAAAATTTTTGCTTCCTTTATAAGAACTTAAAAACAATTAGGAATTCCTAACTGTTTCAAAAAAAGCATTGAATAATTTTTTAGAGATTTCTTTATTCAAAAAGTTCGTTTCTGGATGCCACTCCACTCCAATAAAAAATTTTTTCTTTTTATCTTCTATTACTTCAATAACACCATCGTTTGATACTCCAATCGTATCCATTTCAGTTGTTGTTAAAGCTTCCTGATGACGACTATTTACTAAAAATTCTTCAGCTCGAACAAATTCAAAAAATTTAGAATCTTTATTTACAAAAACAGTATGTTCTTTTTCTTCTAATAGGCAATGGTTTTCTATTTTCTTTAATTCTCCATGAAATAAAACTCCCATCGCTTGCATGCCTAAACAAATGCCTAAAGTTGGAATATCCCTTTTGTAGAGAAAGGTTAAAATATCTAAATCTGTTTTTGTATAATCTTCTCCCCCTTGTAAAATAGCGCCATCTAAGCTTTCCAACAACGACTCATTATAGCGTGTTATGCCAACCACAGTCCCACCATAATATGCAATAACTTCCTCGATTTCTTTATTCAATGTATACCTGTTTCCTACAGGTCTTAAAATAACTCCTATTTTCATTTCATCACCTAAAAACCCTACTAAACTATATGTAGGATTTTTTTAATTATTCTTCCGTTTTCTCTTCAGACTGAGCAAAAACTTCTCTAGGCTTTGAACCATTTTGAGGACCAATAATTCCTCTTTCTTCCAATAAATCAATTGCTCTTGCAGCACGATTATACCCCAAACGAAACCGTCTTTGTAAAAGAGAAGTACTAGCTTTTTGTTGTTGAATGACAAAGGCCACAATTTCATCATAAAGTGGTTCTTCAGATGCATCTTGTTCCTCTACCATAGTGGTTGCATTCATCTCTTCTGCATCCATCAATAAGGTTTCGTCATATTTTGCCTTTTGTTGGGCAATTGTAAAGTCAACAACTCTTTTGATTTCCTCATCTGTAATAAAAGTTCCCTGAATACGAGTTGGAATATTTTCATCTTGCGGTTTGTAGAGCATATCCCCTTTTCCTAGTAATTTCTCTGCTCCAATCATATCTAGAATCGTTCTCGAATCAATCGCAGAAGATACCGCAAAAGATACACGACATGGGATGTTGGACTTTACAACCCCTGTAATGACATCCGTAGAAGGTCTTTGCGTTGCAACGATTAAATGAATCCCCGCTGCTCTTGCCATTTGTGTAATACGCATGATTGAATCCTCGACTTCTTTGGCTGCTACTAACATTAAATCCGCAAGTTCATCAATAATAACGACAATATAAGGAAGTGTTCTTAGTTTCTCACTACGTTCTTTATTTTGTTCTTCTACATATTTATTATATCCCTCAATATTTTTTGTACCACTGTCCGAAAATACTTCATAACGTCTTTCCATCTCAACAACAATTTTCTTTAAAGCGATATTGGCCTTTTTTGGATCGGTTACAACGGGCGCTAATAAATGAGGAACACCATTATACATTGAAAACTCAACCTTTTTTGGATCCACCAAAATAAGTTTTACTTCCTCTGGCTTAGCCCGCATTAAAATCGATACAATAAAACTATTGATACATACAGACTTTCCGCTACCTGTAGACCCAGCAACTAACATATGTGGAGTTTTATTGATTTGACAGTATCGTGGCCTTCCCATAATATCTTTTCCCAAAACGGCTAATAATTTCGCATCTTTATCTTTCTCAGGTACAGTTTCTAAAATTTCACGAACACTAACCATAACCGTTTGTTTATTTGGAATTTCAATTCCTATAGTCGATTTACCAGGAATAGGCGCCTCAATTCGGACATCTTTTGCAGCAAGTGCTAAAGCGACCTCTTTATTTAGTCCAGACACCTTACTCAATTTCGTTCCTGATTTTACCTCTAACTCATATTGAGTCACACTTGGTCCCGGATTAATAGCCACTACACGCCCCACAACTCCAAAATCCCCTAAAACTCTTTCTAAGGTTTCGACGTTGTGAGCAATCGTCTCTTTAGATTCTCCCATTTGCTTTTTGGTATTTTTAGTAAGCAAACTCATTGGTGGTAATTTATATTTTTTTGGCTTTTCTTCTAATTCTTCCTCAACGACTTCATTGATAATTTCTTCTCTATCCAAAAGAACTTCTTCATGTGGTTCTTCTTCTTTTTGCACTGGCACTTTGGAAGCCAATTGAATTAATTCATCTACAGAGGATACAATCACTTTCTCTTTTAAAACTTCCTCCTTTTCCTCCTCCCGTTTTTCTTCTTCCTTTTTTTCTTCTATAATAAGTTCTTCTTTCTTTTCCTTCTCTTCTTTCCGATTTTCTTCTTTTTTCAATTTTGGTGCTGTGTCCTTAATTTTCTGTCCCATTTTCTTAAATAAGTCTATAACAGAAACGCCTGTAAACATAACCATTCCGCAAACGAGTAAAGCCCAAATCGCTACTTTAGTTCCTTCAATGTCAAAAAGATACACAAAAACGGTTGCAAAAGACGCGCCAATAATTCCTCCACACAAATTTGCATTCGCATTTCCACTTGAAACCATGAAATTATTAACGGTTTCCGTAACAACATCAAAGCCTTTTAAATCATTGTTTTCTAAATAATTTAAATGAGAAGCTAATAAAATTCCAATCACAAAGATATAAAGGCCTACTAACTTGGCTGTAATAAAATCAGGCTTTTTTCTTTTAATCATCATATAAATTCCAATCACAATGGCACCTAAAAAAACAATGGCATACCACGTTCCAGCTAAAAAGGTTGCAAAACTTTTAATAAATCTTCCGACAACTCCTGCATTCATAAATCCTACAATGGAAATTAAAATAAGAATAAAAC
>CAJTSN010000002.1:30564-32809 GCA_910578745.1 uncultured Bacilli bacterium | reverse complement strand
TTTGGCTCTTTTTTTACTTCTTTCCTCGATTTTTTTTTTGCCATACAATCGCCACCATTCTTACAAAGATTATAGCATATTTTTAGACAAAAAAAAACTAGGAAATGGGCAATAACGACAAAACCTGTCCTCCAGGTGGGCATCACATTAAAGATTTCAGGATTCTTAAGTAAACTTAAGTATTCAACAACCTCTTTAAATTAGATTCCCAAATCGTTATTTGTAGGTTTTTCTTTATACCCATCTCCTATAAAGATTATAACATACATTTTTTAAAATGCCTAGTCCTTTTATATATTTTTTTGCATCTATTTTGATATCAATAAAAAAGGATAAGTGGTATAAACAAATATCCTTTCTACGATTTAATCAATCTTTTTTTAATACCGTTAAAATAATCTCTTGTACGCTACTTGTACTTGTTCCACTAGCAACGCTTTGTTTTAAAACCGTTCCATTTGTTCCTGTATCTTCTGATATATAACGTATCACAACCTCTATTCCTAAATTTTTCATTTTCGTTGTCGCACTTTTTTCCGTCAAACCTACCAAATTTGGAATTTTAGAAGTCGCATTACTTCCTTTTACATTTTTACCAATGACAAATTCTTCATACTCTTCACTAGAATCAAAAGTAAATTCTTTTGCTAAGAGTGGTTTTTTTAATTCTAAATTTACCTTCATCGCATCAGATACAGCCTGAACGCTATTTTCATATAAGATATATTCATAAAGATTTTTTCCCATACCACTATCATATATATAATCATCATAACCATTCAAATAAAGTCTTTGAAATCCAACAAGATCTTCCATATCCATATTATTAGACTTCACTAATATATCTTTCCCAACATTATACAAAGATAACATTTCAGAAGTTTGCATATTCGTTTCCATATTATCACTAATCGTATTTAAAAGACTATATAAAGTATCTAAACTGTTTACCTCTTTTAATTTATTTAAAGTTGCTCGTAAAACAAGTTGTTGATTCTGACCTCTTACAAAATCATTTCGAAGTCCCTTGGTCCATTCACTGCTACATTTATCGGCGTTACTTTTCCGATTTCTGGAAAGAGCAAGAGCCTGTTCTCCATTTAAGGTCTGCAACCCTTTTTTTACGTAAAGCGTATGCTCTTTAAACCTTCTACTACTATCTTGTTCGCAGAAACTATAGGGAACGTCCACTTCAACGCCACCTAGTTTATCAATAAGTTTGACAACCCCTTTAAAGTTAATCTTTAAATAATAATCAATTTTTACATCTAAGAAGTTCGAAATCGTATTCATCATACAGTCGGCCCCATACCAAGCTGCATGAGTGATTTTATTCTTTTTTTGCCCAGCGAAACAAGTAATAGGTACATAACTGTCTCGTGGAATACTAAGTATGGTAGTGTTTAATGTTGTTGGATTAAAGGTGAGTAACATTAAAGCGTCTCCATTAAACGTACTTCCCTTTAAACTTTCCTTCTCACTATCAACTCCCATAATTAAGATTGTAAATGGCTTTTCTAAACTATTTTCTTTACTTGGATCCTCACTTTTAATTTTCTTTTCTTTTGTATAGAGGACCTTTGTATCCTCCTCTAAATGTTCAAAATGTCCTCCGTCCAAATTTGAAAACATAATCGCATAATTTCCCGGAACAAAGGCATATTGTATCTTTCCATCTAGAAGTGCATTTAAAAGTTCAATATAGCTCGCATACTCTATAGTTTTATTTTTAAGTTTTTCTCCTTTTATAATTTCTTTGGGCATTTGGTTTCCATCTATACTCGTACTATCACTTAAATACCCAATTGTCCCTGTTTCTATTTCTGATAGACTACTAACTTTATTCTCTTTTAATGTAATTAAACTCGAATAATATTCTGTCGCATTTGTACTAATATGATCAATGGCACTATATGCTTTATGAATATAATTAGCTCCTAACGTTAAAAAAGTAGTATATATAAGACAAAAAAGCAAATAGAAAATATGTTTCTTTCGATCACGAAAAATTACTTTAAATATATAAAATAAACAAAAGAATAAAATGAGAATTAAATTGAGGGAAAGCAATGTACGAATCTTGGTTTCTATCCCTGTCAATAATCCAATAGAATAAAGCATATATATAGAAGCAAACAAAATGAGAATAAAGCCTATAAAGTAAGGGATTTTATTTTGTTTGCGTATTTTTTTAGTCGTTTCTCTAGTCATGCCAACCTCCTTTTTCCTTTTTATTATTATATAC
>CAJTSN010000002.1:30286-30524 GCA_910578745.1 uncultured Bacilli bacterium | reverse complement strand
GTATTTATAGATAATATGTTATTTATAGGTTAAACTTTTTTATTTCTTCTATAACAAAAATGATTCATTTTGATATTGAATTTGTGATAGAAATACATATTTAAAAACCTTATGTAGCTTTTCTTTTTAGTGAATTCAAAAAAGAAAATAGAGTTTTTGAAATTTCAGAATTGACAATTTCCTTATCTTCCTGTAAAATACTAGTTGTAAATGGGTCTATAGCCAAGTGGTAAGGCGT
>CAJTSN010000002.1:27260-30248 GCA_910578745.1 uncultured Bacilli bacterium | reverse complement strand
TATGTTACTATGTATTTAGCAAGAAAACTTGCATAAAATAAAAAAGAGGAACATTTAATTGGCTATGTTGAGTGTTTCTCCAAAAAATTGGTTTGCACCTAATTGCTAGGTGCATCTTTTAATTTATTATCTTTTTTTAGTTACATCAAGATATGTTTTTAATAGTTGCTTAGCGTTTCCGCCACAACCACCAAATGGATAAAGTTCTGTGTTTCTTTCCATATTTTCTACATCATGAATCTTAGATTGTCTATATTCTAAAATATTTCTAACAATTTCATTATAATTCATATTTTTGATATTACCAATAACTTCTAATTGTGGTTCATCTAACCAAAACCATGGACATGACAAACCTGTTCTTTTATCTAGTATAATATTATTAGTATTAGTTACATGTATTCCAGATATTGTTGCTGGACAAGTTGGCATTTCATAATTAACACCATAAGTATCCTCAATATATTTTCTAAACTTTATTAAATCTTCTTCTTTAACTTCAAGGTCTTTATATATTTTAGAACAATTTCCAGCATCTTCTAATTGTCCCATTAAAGGAAAAATACCATTTCCCATACAATAATCTATTATAGATGGTAATTCATTATAATTTACGCTTGTTGGAACTATTGAAGCACCTAAATTCGTAACGTCATTTTCAACATGTGTAACTTCTTTTAATGCTTGATAATTTTTTAATATAATATCGCCTTTATCTTGACCATATAAATAAGCCATTTTATCCTTATCAAAAGTATCTAATTTGAATAAAACATGTAATGTACCATCATCAATATAATCTAATAATTCTTTATCAACATTAAGCATATTACTAAACATAGATAGTCCAATATTTTTTTCTTTACACCATTGTAAAATTTGTTTTAAATGTCTTAAATTAGCAGGTGCTGTTGGCTCTCCAAGCCCACAAACATATACCCATCTTATATCTCCATCGTTCATTAACTTTTCAATTGATGAAAGATCAACTGAACAGGGTAATCCATATTTTGGTGTATCACAATAAATACAACTTAAATTACAAGCACCACCTAATTGAATATCTAATATAGGTAATTTCTTATTTGATTGATTAACTAAAGACTTTACCTCTTCTTGTTCCCAAGGTTTGTATTGATTCATTCTCATATAAAATTCCCCTTTGTTGGCTTATATTCTAGCATATTTTAATATTTTTGTAAATATATGGTGTAACGTTACTATTCACAGTTAAATTAGGTCGTATTTACAAGGAATTTATTGGAAACATTAATTTAAAATCAGCTGTGAATACATATTTTACATGATTTTTAGCAGTATTAATTAGAAAATATTCCTTTAAAATAAAAGAAATCTTGAATTTAAAACGGCTGTGAATAGTAACGGTGTAACTCAAAATTTTAATTAATTTTAAGAATTATGTTCTAATAAATTAATATCTTATGGTAAAATAGTATTGATTGGAGGAATACTTTATGATAAGTATTAGCAACTTGAAAAATGACAAAGATTTAGAGATAATTGCTGAAGCATATTCAAATTATTATGCTAATTCAGTATTAGAAGAAAAATGGACAACGCCTTCTGCTTTAAAAATGTTTAAATATTTCTATGATAAAAATCCAGATTTACTATTTGTTGCTTATGATGAGGAAAACTGGATAAGAATAAATTGTCAATTCATCGATGATAGCAATAATATTGATGCAAAAAAAGCCATTATAAATGAATTTGATTGGGCTGAGGAAGCAGGTTATACTCTAGATAATCCTGATTTTCAAGCATTATATATTGCAAATGCTGATGTTACGATTGCTGATTCTGATGGAAATATCCTTTCATCATATAAATTTTAAACAAAAATAGTGAAATTGTATTGTTACTTTTTCTATAATTTGTTAAAATATTATTAGAGATTGATACTTTAATGGTATTAAATCCTAATTAGCGAGAAAAAGTTTGAAATAACTTAACCACTCGCTCCATATGATTTTTATAATTTGTTTAAATATCAAACACAAATTTTCTATAAAAAACTGTTACTTTTGACAAAAACAAGACCAAGATTATCCTTAATTTTAGACTAGCAAAAAGCTAGTTTTTTAGTGTAACCGATTCAAAACGGATAAAAGAGGTTTTTGTCAAAAAAAAGAATAGATTTTTATTTCTATTCTTAAATAAATCACATTAATCTACGCATTCGCCTTAAAAAAATGCTAACAACAAAAAGGATTATATGTCAATGAAACCTTAGCCCGATGTGTTACTGAATTAAGTTTTTTAACTACGAGCAAGTCCATCCACTGGCAAAACAATTCCTGAGATATAACTTGCCATATCACTTGCTAAAAAAAGAAAAGCATTTGCAATATCAGTTGTTTTACCA
Organism: uncultured Bacilli bacterium; assembly: GCA_910578745.1. GTDB lineage: Bacteria > Bacillota_I > Bacilli_A > RF39 > UBA660 > CATOJL01. The sequence goes on along the minus strand of CAJTSN010000002.1, from coordinate 27,862 downwards.
ATTCGACCTAAAGGAATCGTTTTAATTAATGGTTCTATCACTTCTTTAGGTAAATTAGATACCATATCTGTATCTATAATTCCTGGTGCTACTGCGTTTACTCGGATGTGAAAAGGTGCTAATTCACGAGCAAGGGATAGTGTAAATCCATTCACAGCACATTTTGAAGTTGGATAACCAATTCCTGAGGGTTGACCATACAAGCTAACCATAGAACTTGTATTTAAGATAACACCCTTTTTTTGGTTTTTCATAATTGGTGTAATGATCTTTGTCATAAAAAACATTGCCTTAACATTTAGTTCCATTATTTTATCAAAATCCTCTATCTTTATATCCTCAATAAACCCTCTTTGAGAAATACCAGCATTATTGACTAAAATATCAATATGTCCATATTTTTCTTGAATTTTGCTAACTACTTTTTCTATTTCTGCATAATTTGATAAATCTGGATAAAATCCCTCTACTTCCATAGATTCCATTTTCAATTTTTGGACTGCTTTTTCTACAGTTTCTTTTTTAGAACCAAAAAGAATCACAGAAGCTCCATTTTTCTTAAACAATTTTACTATTTCTAAACCAATTCCTCTCGTACCTCC
>CAJTSN010000002.1:18941-27250 GCA_910578745.1 uncultured Bacilli bacterium | reverse complement strand
CTCCAGTGATGATTGCAACTTTTCCTTCTAACATTTTCTACCCTCTTTCTATTCTTTTGAATAACTCTCTTTAAGTGTATTTCAAGAAAGTTTCGAATATACTTTTACCGTATATCAATTATTTTATCATAAAAATAGCTTGGTAGAATAATCAAATGAAAACAAACGTAGTTATTAACGCTTACTCATACATTTGAAAAGACACATGCTCACTAATTAAGATCAGTTGTTTATCTCCTTTACACGTTGTTAATGTTAGTAATGAATTTTGTTCTACTTTGGGAAGAGAAATGGAACCATTTTTTTCCTCCTCATAAATAAGAGTGACCTGATATATATGTTTAATATTCTTGTAGTAAATATATATATAATCCCCCTTTTTTAATCGATGTATATTTTTAAAATAGGAAATAGAACTTGTTCCAGAGTGAGAAGCAAGTATCAAATTTCCAACCTCACTTGGCATTTTACTATTTTTTATAACTTCAATACCATATTCAACTGAATTCAACTGATTTTCCTTAGAAAAAAATCCTACCTTTACATCGATAATCGGAATTTCCACTATTCCTACATAATTTTCCTTATTCGAAGAATTGGTATCTGAAATTCCATATTCCTTTTTTTCTTGAAAAAATTTTCTTCCTTTTTTATAGAAGTTTGTGTATAGAAAATCCATTGTAGAGAAAAGACAAAAAAACATATTTCAAATCCTAGAAGAATAAATTTTGTTTTTTGCACATTTTCCTCCCAGCATTATGAATAAAAGAACGAAAAGAACAATTTCAGGTAAAAAACTCCTATTTTTAAATGTATTTGGAACTGAAACTCTTTCTCTTTGATTCATCAATGTAAACTCTTGGTCCTCTCCACTTACCTCAAAATAATATTTTTGATGGTCTAAAAGATACATATCTAAAGTGCTTTGTTCCTGATAATAATATTTGCCATTTTCTAACATAAAGGAAATATTTCCAAATACATCTGTATATCCTGTAGAAATGAAATCCCCCTCTTCCGTATAAATTCCAATCTCCACACCTTCTAAAGAAAGAAAATCTTGATTGATTTTATGAATTGTTACTTTAGAAGTTATTCTTTGATTAATCACTTCTCTAAGTATAGGTTCATCCGTTTTAATTTGAAAGGAATAACGTGTTTCATCTATAATAAAATCGGATAAGCCTTGCAATTCTTGATAAAAATAATGTCCATAAGGCAGTTGTAAGGTTATTCGACCCTCTATATTCGTCTGTACTTCTGTTATTAATTCTCCACTTCTATTATAAATGCCAAAAATCACACCTGATAAAGCATTTCCTTTATCATCTTTCTTATCAATTGTAAAGAGGACTTTCTTCTTATCATTCGTCATTACTAAACTTATAAAATCTTCATTTGTACGAATTGAAAAAGGAATCTCTTCATCACATACCATGTAACCAAAAGAAGAAGCGATCTCCTTTATATAATAAGAACCCTGTGGCAAATTTGATACTAAAATTTTGCCATCTTCATCTGTTATTCCTGTAAATATAGGCTCTTTTCCTTCTGTTAAAATTTGGATTTTCGTATTCGGTAAAGCATGTCCATCCTCCGAATCAATTTTGATAATTTCTAAAGTTCCCTTCTTTAATTGATTTTTTACTGTATGATACACATACACTATAGGTATTGCAGCATCCATTTGTTTAATTTCAAAAGAGTAGACGGTTGTATCTAAATTGTAATTTTGATGTGTTTCAATTTCTTTTACATAATATTTTCCAATAGGTAGCAATTTACTACTCCCTTTTCCATTTTTTTGCGTAACTATTGTATCTACAAGTTCATCTTTTTTATAATGTACGGATTGCTGATCACTTAAGAAAATTGTATCTTGTGCATAAATACCAAAAACTACATTTTCTAAAGGAATATCTAAAAAGGAATGTTCTACAAAGGAAACTTCTCCTGTTTTATGAATAATGAATTGTCCCTTAATTGGAACATTTTCAAAAGAAATGATAAAATTTTTGTTTTCGGTTGTGCTTGCTTCTAAATCATTAAAGTCGATTGAAAAAGTAACCCCTTGGTCATTTATTAAATAGCCTGAAGGCGCTTTTATCTCCTCGATTTTATAATTTCCGATGGGAAGTTTCAATGGAGTCGCTAGTTTCCCTGTAGCATCAGTTTCAAAGGAATCATACATTCTACCATCGATAGACTGTGAAATATATTTATGGGTATCTAAATTGAGTATCCTAAAAGTTGTACCCAAAAGAGCAATTCTACTTTTTGTTTCCGCATCTATCTTATATATTTGTAAATCAACCAATCTTTGTTTATCAACAAGTGTATAAAATAACCCAACGTCTTGAATAGAATTGACGGAAATAAAAAAGTCATCTACTTTTTCGTAACCCTCTTTTGTATTTTTTTGATGAACTCTCCACCTTCCATAAGGAAGCTTTAAAGTTGCCAACCCATCTTTATTGGTTATAACACTTCTATACAAATGATTTTCATTATCATATATTTCAAACGTAACTCCTTCCTCTGGGAAAAATTGAATCGTAGTATCCTCATTTGTTTTTTCAATTTGTTTAAAAAAAGTGATTTCATTTTTTATAATCGTCTCTAAAGAAGTCATCGAAACGATTTCTTCCTCTTCTATAAAAACAGAATAAATGGATGTATCTAATAAATACCCTGTGCTAGCTTTACTCTCTTTAACTGTATAATGCCCATACGGCAATTCTTTTGATATTGCTTTACAATTTTCTCCTATAGTAACAGTTTCAACTAAAATTCCATCTATGTCATAAATTTCATATTGGGCCCCTTTCAAAGTTCCTTGTCCACTTCCTATACATTGATTCAAGTCCTTATCTTTTTTTAGTATTTCAATCTTTCCCCTTATTCGTTTTTCTTTAGAAAGAATCGTTTTAACTTCACTAGAATCTATATTGACTACATAAACGGATTCATCTAACTGATATCCTTTCGATGCTTGTATCTCTCGTACCTCATAAGTTCCATAGGGAAGTTCCTTCGACCTTGCCTTACAAGTGGAATTTATCGTTACTTGTTCAATTAAATTTCCATCTTGGTCATATATTCCGTATTTAGCGCCTTCTAAAGTAGCTTCTCCACGACTTTGACACATATTTGTATCATAATCAAGCTTTGTGATTTCTATTACTCCGCTTCCTCTCTTCTCTTTCGATACCACTTCAAAAATATCCTCCGTATGTAATATAACTTCATAAGAGGTCTCATCTAGCTGATATCCTAAAGAAGGAGTAATTTCTTTTACTTCATAAACTCCATAAGGCAACCATTTTGATGTCGCCATACAATTTGTGCCTATCGTTAATGTATCCACTAAACGACCTGTTGTATCATAGACCCCATATTGAGCCCCCTGTAAAGTTGTTCCTTCAGGACTTTGGCACAGGTTTGTTTCACGATCAATCTTTAAAACTCTTATCTTTCCCTTCACCACTTTTTCTGGTACATGCATATGTACATGGGCTGTATCATGAAAATCAAAAAAATAAGTGGTCTCATCTAGCAAATAGCCTTCACTATGTTCTATTTCTTTCAAATAATATTCATCATAGTAAAAGCCTTCCGCTTCTACATAGCCATTTTCATCTGTCCGAATATAGGACATAATGGCATCATCACTTTTTCGGTAAATTGCATAAACGGCTCCTTCCAATGTGGCATTTCCCTGTGCTTTTCCAGTATCGAAATCATACTTAGAAAGGCTTATTTTCCCAGTGATTGCTTTAATTTTTACTTGAAATGTTACTTCATCTACATTTCCAACTACCAACATATTCTGGACAGCATCCCCATAAAAAATCTTATAATTTGAAGAATAATTTTTTCTTTTTGTAAAAGTAAGTACCAATTCCCCTTCCTCCATAGGAGTAAGTTTCAATGTATTATCCTGAATTTGTACATCAACTCCTTTTGAAAAAGTGACATCGAAATTAGATAAGACTTGATTCGTATCTTCTAAACTTATTTGTTTTCCTATTTGAACTGTCACAGTTGTTCCTTGAAAACTTGGCTTATCATAGTGTCGTTTTACTAAACTTTCTATTTTCGATTTTTCAAAATCGACATTATATATACTTCCATTTCCGTATCGTTCACTTGAATAAGTCACTTTGGAATTGTCTCCTAAAATCGTTTCCCATAATAAAGCCTGTGTTGCTGCCCTATAATTAGCGCTTTCATGCCCTGGATAATTATAGCCATAATACGCCAAAAGTAACATACGCTCTTTTATTTCTTGTGGTAAATGCGTATTTTCCCAATTTCCCTCGACCATCGCCTCTCCTTCATCAACACCTGTTTCAATACAATAGGCCACTTGATTATTTATCATATAATAATCTAACTTCCACGAAGCATAATTCGTTGCTTCAGGTTGATTCATTTCATAATAGTAGCCAGAATGTTGCAAAGAAAATTCTAAAGCATTCGTAGAATGCATAGATAAGAAAAAGCTAAAAAATAAACTACAACATAATAAAATTACACTTTTTGTTTTCCTCAAAATTCCCCCTCCTTTTTTGAAATAGTCCCCACGACTCGGAAAATACAAAACCAAAAGAGTTGTATACCTATATAAAAATATAGAATTCCCTCATTCAAACGCATATCATTCTCACCTCCTTGCAAATAACATAGAGAAAAAAATTTAGAATTCCTTCAAAAAACGCAAAAAAAATAGGAAAATAAATTTTCCTAAAAATTAAATTTACCGATAAACGGCAAAATAAAATGGTTAACAAAGAGAATTCTCTCAATGTCATAGTTAGCTTAACATAGAAATAACATAGATGTCAATAGCTTACTAGAGTCAAATCACAATTTGCTTCCATGAAAAGGAAAATTGGCTTTCGAATCTTCCATTTTCTTATTAAAAATAAAAGAAAATGACTCACCAAAATCATCATATTATCCACTTAAATAGACACAGGATTCAATGTAACAGTCTGTTCGTCCAACGGATGAATTTATGAAAATTGTTCTATCTTTCTTTAAAAAAATCTGTTATAATATTCCCGATTTTAAAGGAGTTGTATGAAAATTGAAGCATTCAAAATTTCTAAAGAATTTTAGCAAAACATGGGTCTATATCAAAGAATGTAGAATGAACTTAATAGGATACGCAATTGTTAGTATTGTAGAAGCAATAATTGGTGCTATTTTACCTTTAATTTCTGCAAAAGTTATTTTGAATATTACCAATGGAGCAATGAGACAATTAATGCTATCTGCACTGGCCGTATTTAGTATTGATTTTATATTATACATTGCATTTTATTTTAAAGAACGTTTATATAAAAAAGTTTATCAAAAAACATTAATCAACCTACAGACTGCCGTCGCTAAGGAAACATTAAAATTAGAAATAAAGGAAATCGACAAGGCCTCATCTGGCGTATTTATAGAAAGATTAAATAAAGATACACAGGACATATCAGGACTGTTCATGGAATACACATATTGGTTTTCCAATATCATATCCAATATTGGTGTTTTGGTTGCGATCTTTCTATTAAATAAATATTTATTTGTATACGCAATCATAACCTCCATTTGTATATTTCTAATAAATAAGAAAAGATTATGTAAGCAATTTGAAGTACAAAGAAATGCAAGAAAAATTCAAGAAAAGAAAACAGGACTCATTGGGGAACTCGTTCGAGGTATACGAGATATTAAAGTCTTAAATGCAAATGATACCCTCTTAAAACAAGTTACAAATAAAATCGTAGAATCTTCTAATGAAGAACTAAAAATGTTTCGTATTAGAAGCATCTATCAATACTTTGAAAATAATTTAAGAGCAATAAGTAATTTGCTATTTATTATCATTGGCTGTTTCTTATATGAAAAATCCCTATTGACACTCCCTACCTTTATAATCATTTATAACTACCAACCTAAAATTAAAAATTTACTAACAGGAATCGTTAATCTAGCCGAATACAATAAAAAATTTGTTGTTGCCTCTGATCGAATTTATGAAATCATTGAGAATGAAAAATTTAGTAAAGAACACTTTGGAACACGAAAGAAGAAAAAATTATCAGGACATATCGTATTTGATCATGTAAGCTTTAGTTATGATGGAGAGAAAAAAATAATCAACGAAATGAGTTTTGAAATCAAACCAAATCAAAAAGTGGCTTTCGTTGGTAAAAGCGGTGCTGGAAAAACAACAATATTTAGTTTGATAACCAAATTATATTCGATTGATGCAGGAAAAATACAATTAGATGGTCATGATATGAACGATCTTGACTGTGATTCCTTAAGAAACAATATGTCAATCATTACTCAAAATCCATATATATTTAATTTTTCTATCAAGGATAATTTGCTTTTAGCCAAAGAAAATGCAAGTATGAAGGAAATTCGAGATGCCTGCAAAATGGCTTGTATCGATGATTTCATTATGTCCTTACCAAATAAATACGAAACTATGATAGGAGAAAATGGGGTAATATTATCTGGCGGACAAAAACAAAGGCTAGCTATTGCAAGAGCCTTACTCATGAAAACGGAAATTATACTATTTGATGAAGCTACAAGTGCTCTAGATAATGAAACACAAAGTGAGATTCAAAATGCTATCGAAAATTTAAAAGGAGAATATACAATTTTAATAGTAGCTCATCGACTATCTACTGTAATAGATAGTGATAAAATTTTTGTTGTAGATGATGGTAAAATAATTTCGAGTGGTTCACATAAGGATTTATTATCAAAAAGTGCTTTTTATAGAAATTTATATGAAAAGGACTTAAACGTTTAAAATATCTATAAAATTTACAAGGGATTTTAAAAAGAAAACATTATGATATAAACCCAATAATTTCATCGGTCAAAAGGCTAAAAAATTAAAAAGGTATAAAAGAAACAAACCCTAAAATTTAGGAATGTATTATATAAAATTTTGCTAAAGCTTTAGAGGAAGTATAAATTGTTTATGAAGAACATTTTCCAATTCCAAATGATAAAGACAATGCGAACGAGCATTGTTTTTATCTAATATATATTTGATTCGTCTTAAAATCTTCATTACCGTTTAACTGAAATTTGCCTGTTTTGTAAAGAACTCATAACACTTGGAAATACAATACTAGGAACTCGTTTTCTTGTAAATAGGTTATTCCTTTATCTCTGCGTCTTAAATCACCATCAAATTGCATTTTTTCACCAACGACAGTATAAATTGTAATGTTTTCAATTCCATAAATTCATTTTTTTATTCATTTAAATCAAAAATTCTTTTGATTCCCTATCCATTTTAATGAGTTCTAAATAATGGGATTCACTTAAATAAAACTTTCTCATTGTTCTTAAATTTCTTGATGGAAATTCTTTACCAAACTTAGCAATCTATTTTTGTATAAACATAATTGCCTCTATTCCCTTTTTGCTATATCTATATTTTTATCGATTGCTTTTATAAAATTTTGGATATACTTATTATTCCCATTCTTTTTATTAAAAGCAATTCCTATTTCTCTAGTAGGTATTTTATAATCAAGATTTAATTCAAACAATTCTCCATTTTTTAGTTCTTTTACTATATGACTTCTATTTACAAATCCAATCCCTAAACCAGCTTTCACAAAGGTTAAAACTAAATCATAACTTTCAAGTTCATAACCATTATTTAATTTTATATTATCTTTTTTACATATTGAATTTAGGTATTTTCTTGAAGAAGATACCTCTGACTGTAAAACGAATGGCAATTTCGATATTTCTTTTATACCCATCTTTTTCTTCTTCAAATTTCCATAAATCTTTGCATTAGCAACAAAAGTATCTTGAATCGTCTCTATAACTTTATACTCTAAATTTTCATCTGTTCCTATAGGCATGTTAAATAAGACTAAGTCGATTCTATTGTCATGTAATTCAGTTAAAAGTTCAGACGTGATTCCCTTTATAATTTCTATTTTCACATCAGGAAATTTTTCTTTAAATACTTTAAAGCCTTCTAAAGCATTATGTTTTAATAGTGTAATACCTCCTCCAATTCTAAGTATTTTCACCTCCTCACTGTCCATTTTTTCTAATGATTCTTTACAACTATTTAGGCATTCTATACTGCTTTTTATATTTTCAAAAAGTTCCTCTCCATATTTCGTCAACTCCATACCACGTGATGTTCTATAAAATAATGTATAATTTAATTCACTTTCTAATTTTTTTATTGTTTGTGTTATAGCAGGTTGGGAAACCAATAATATTTCAGATGCTTTAGTAATATTTTTATATTTAGC
>CAJTSN010000002.1:13273-18931 GCA_910578745.1 uncultured Bacilli bacterium | reverse complement strand
TTATACCAAATAAATGTGTATAATGCCATTAGGAGGAGTGATAATTATGCTAATTACAATAACAGGGCCTTCAGGTAGTGGAAAAAGTACGATTTCTAATTATTTATGTTCCTTAAATAAAAATATCGTACATTTAAATATAGATTCTGTTGGTCATAAAGCTTTAGAAATGCCAAATATAAAGAAGCGTATTTCTAAAAAATTGGGATTACAGTTAAAAGATGGAAAGATAAATCGAAAAGAATTAGGAGATTGAAAAAATGAAAGTTTTATCCGATCTTATTTGGAAGGATATGGAATGTCAAATTGATAATTTTATAGCTGAAAATAAAGACAAAATCATCGTTCTTGATTGGATACTCATTCCTAAAACAAAGTATTTCAACATTTCAGATATAAATATTTTAGTACAATCCGATTTTAATTCTAGAATGAATAGAGCAATAGTAAGAGACTCAATTGATGAAAAGAAATTTAAAGAAAGAGAACAAGCAACACTGGATTTTACTAAAAATCAATTTCATTTTATTATTCAAAATGATGATCTTGAACAAACTAGAAAGAGAGTGAAAGAAATGTATGATGAAAGTATTATATTCTGGTAGTTTTGATCCTATAACAAAAGGACATATGAATATTATCAAACAAGCGACTGAACTTTTTGATGAAGTGATAGTAGCTGTTTTACAAAATCCCTTAAAAAAGAATTCCTTTTTTTCATTAGAGGAACGTTTAGAAATTTTAAAACAAATCTATTCTAATCATCCTAAAATTAAGTTACTCTCTAGTACGAATCCTCAAACGGATATTGCTCTATCCCATGGATGTAAGGCAATAATAAGAGGAATTAGAAATAGAACCGATTTCGAATATGAAATGCAATTAGCGAAGATCAATAGAGATATTAGTGAAAATAAAATAAATACAATATGCCTATTTGCTGATTCTAGATTACAAATCGTTTCATCAAGTATAGTCAAGGAAATTTTCAATTTAAATAAAAGTATTTCTAAATATGTTGATCCAATCGTAGAAGAAAAAATGTTATTAAAAAAGGAGAATGAAATCGTATGATTCTAAAAATATTAGGCAGTGTTTCTCCATACCCAAATCGAAATAGTAATTGTATTGGGTATCTACTTTATGATGCGAATTATAAAATTTTACTTGATTGTGGAAATGGAATAACAAAATTAATGAAGTTCCCAAACGATTTAGAAAATTTAACAATTATAATCAGTCATCTACATAAAGATCATTATGGTGATTTAAGTGCAATTGCATATGCCAGTTATGTCTATCACAATTTGGGTGTTTTAAATACTAAAATTAAAGTTTATATTCCAAAAGATAGCGCATTAGAGGATTATAAATATTTAATGAATTATGGTAATGAAAATTATATGGATTTTTATGTATATGATGAAAAGGATTGTATTACTATTTATGACATAAGTATTCATTTTTCCCAGACCAAACATTCTATAAAAACATATGCAATGAGTATAATAAAACAAAATCTAAAAATTTCTTATTCATCTGATATGGGTTATGATGAAAATATGACTCCCTTCTTTAAAGACTCAGATATATTCATTTGTGAAGCTAGTTTTTTGAAAAACCAAAAAAATGGCAATAGAAATCATTTAAGTGCTATAGAAGCGGCTACCATTGCTAAAAAAAGCAATGTAAAAAAATTAATTTTAACTCATTTTTGGCCTGAGATTGACAAAGAAGAATACCTTAATGAAGCAAAAAATGTATTTGAAAATGTTGATGTAGCCATAGATAATACAGAGTATGCTTTATAGAATCTTAAAAAAAGAGCTATAAAGTATTAAAAATGCACCAATTCCTATTTTCTCTTTTGCACACTCTCTCCCCTACTAAATTATCATTTGTTTATTTTTCTAATATTGTATGCAATGATTCTTTATTAATATTTGTTAATTCATAGCTTTTACCATTTATTTCAATATTAAAATAATGACTAGGATTATATAGAATTTTTGCAATGCTATTATTATTAATATCAAACAATTCCAATTCGTGCTTCGGCGATGGAAGTGTTACAGCTCCAGTCCATACTTTTGAATTATTTATTACTGTCAAAAATGCACTTATTTCTTTTTCGTCTGTAATAGATTGATGCCCTTTACTTTTTATAGTTTTCGTCTTTGATACAGTATCTTTTATTATACTTGGTAATTCAAGGGTTCCTTGTTTTTGTAATGTAAATGTACCAAAATTATTATCACAATACATAATTGCCATTAAATCTTTTTCTTCGCCTAATTTACAAGTTATTTTGTTATTTTTATCATCATTTGGTGTCAATATAATCTCATTATTTTTACTAATGGTAAATTCGCCTTTTACTTCTTTATCATTTTTGAAAAAAACAAACTCATTTCTTCCTGTACCATGAAAATTAATGAAATTATCCTTAATATGCTCATATTCTCCTTTGCTATTTGTTTTAGTTAATATCCATGCCGTTTCAGTTGTTTTTAACAATTCTATGGTATTGCCACACATACAACCTTCACAACATTCTTTACTATTTTCATTTCCATCATTTTTATTTTCCTTGGTACATCCCATTATGCTCAAAATTATAACCCCGCATAATAGCTGAATTAATATTTTCTTTTTCATAATCAATTCTCCTCAACAAATTATTATTTCTTTATTAAATCACTAAGTTTTAATCTAATATTTAAGTATATAATAAATCGCACATTAAAGTTATGTCAAGTATTTAAAAACGAATTCAGTAAAATAGAATCAAAATTCTTCGCAACGAAATTTGGTATAATAATTGCAATAAGGTGGTAGTAATAATGAGAGTAATTAGAAAAATGTGAAGAGAAAGAAAAAATATATATCTATTAATTCAATTTTGACATACTTTTCTTAATTGTTTAAATTATGGTGATACACTAATTTTAGCTTTAAAGATAACAAAAAATTAAGTAAGCTCGCAAATCATAAAAGCCCTTACTTCATCAGTTAAACTTCTTAATATAAATCGAAAAATTCAATTAAAAGACCTTACTATACATTCTATTTAAATAATTGATACACATTTTTTGTATTTTTTTGCAAAAATCTTTTTTGCGTGTAACAACAAGAATAAAATTTTTATTCTATTTTACTGGGTTGAATTAAAAGTTTTGGTAATTTATTCAAAAATATGGTATAATGTAAATAGAGTGATATCTTCGTTATATGAATAAAAAACGCAGTTATCTTTTAAGTTTGGTTAGACTAACAAGGGAAAATAAAGAAATTTGAATCTATATTTCTCTTAGTTGTTAAAAAAATGTCCTTGTAACTCAGCTGGATAGAGTAACGACCTCCTAAGTCGTAAGTCGGTGGTTCAAATCCACTCAGGGACGCCATATGAAAGTAAGAGACTTGTAAAAAGTCTTTTTTTGCTAGCACTAGTATATAATCAAGAAATTCTGCATAAAACAAGAAAGGAGAAGACTTAACTTCAAAGTTCAGTATTTACACAACTTTTTCGAAAGTTTCATTACAATCTTTGAATAATTAAGTTCTACCTCAAATTTGTAGGATTTAATTTAATATATAGAAATACCCCTTATAGAATTTACTTTTGTAATTTTGTCTAAAAAGGTTGATATCGTTCTTTTTATAAGTAGATAAACAACTTTTGATTATGACATACTTTATTGTTCTTTATAAACTTCTGAATTTGCCTGTTTTTTGTTTTATTTTAATTCCTCTTAAATCCGCTTCTGCCCTGTTATTTGAAAATGGTATAAAGAATTTCTTTAAAAATAATAAATGATTGTCTACATATTTTATTAATCGATTAAGTAAGCATAGTTCTTCACTTTTATAAGCGTTTGTATTTAAATCATTTCGTCTTTCTTGCTTTCCTTTTTCTAAAATATTCAAATATTTTGTTTTAAAAGCATTGTAATCTTTTCTTAATATTTTATTTTGTTTATTTTTGATTAATTCTTCTTTTGTTTGTTTCATATCTAATAACAATTCTTTTAATTCTCGTGCCCATGTATGATTCGTAAATAGAGTTATCTTAAAACATACACATTACACTCTACATTATCCATTCCATAATTATAGTACATTTTATAATGATCGTATACAAGAATTCCTTTATATTCTTTTAAAAATCCAAATTCATCGATATCATCAATGCTCCTATGTTTAGTGATATATTGTAGTGTATGTAATCCATCAGATATATTTTGAAGATAATATTTCTCTCCATTAAGAATGACTGGACTTTCGTCTACATTCAATACTAAACTATTCATGAGTTCTTCTTTTATATGAGTGTATTCTGTATTTAATAATTTATTTGCTATTTCATTTTCCCATATATAATATGAACCTTTTGAGATTCATATTTTATTATTTGTTGTATCATAAATAAATGCTTGTATCCCATCTAATGACATATATTTTTGACTTAATAAGCATTCTATGATTTTAGATTATTTCCATAGATTACTGGAAATTTACTTATATTTGTTTCTTTATCTGGATAGATAACATATTTGGTTACAATCCTTTTTATTTTTACATTATACACATATTTAATAATAAGCTTATTGTTCTTCGTTTTTTCTGTTTTATTTTCTTCTATGGTAATTACCTCATCGATTTCTCTATCATGAATTAATTGTTCTATTTTTTCATTGGTTAAAGTTTTTCCTTTGTGACCAAATTAGCCACCTTTTTTTCTTGTTCATACTTTGCTAATAATTCTTCATAATCATTGTATAAAATTTTTGAATAATTACTAGCCATATAAATCATCTATCTTTCTACTTTAATTATATCAATAAAACCTTTTTATTTACTAGAAAAATCGTTCTTTTTATCCCTAAATTCATTTCATTTATCAACTTCAAAAATCCACACTAGTTTATTTCTCTAGTCTGAACTGTAACAAAATTACTACAGAAATAATATGTAACTATTGAATTTAAAATATAAATATGATATTATATAAGTGGTTATGCAGGTATAGTACAGTGGTTAGTACACCTCGTTGCCAACGAGGGAACGGCAGTTCGAATCTGCTTACTTGCTCCATTGACGAATCTGTTCGAACTTTGTTAGAGTTCGATTTTTTAAACATAAAATTTGTTATGGTCGAAAACTGGTCGAAAACTGGTCGAATGCGTTGATACTATTTTTATTTTTGTATATAATATTATTGGGTGATGAAAATGTATAGTGAAGATCAAAAAACAGAATTAAAAGTAGAATTAACAAAAGATATAAAAAAGGAAATAGTTGCTTTTGCTAATACTAACGATGGAACAATTTATATAGGTATTGATGACAATGGAAATATTATCGGTTTAAAAAATGCTAACAAAGATTTAGAATCCGTAAGTGGAATGATACGTGAAGGTATTAAATCTGATTTAACTCTTTACACTAAAATATATATTGAAAGAATTGAAAATAAAGATATAATTATAATAAAAGTTAATGAAGCACCCAATAAACCATATTATTTAGCTGATAAAGGATTAAAACCATCTGGTGTTTATTTAAAACATGGAAATACATCAGTACAAGCAAGCGAAGAAGTTATTAAAAAAATGTTAATTGAAAGCAATAGTAATTCTTTTGAAAACAATGTTTCCA
>CAJTSN010000002.1:10420-13263 GCA_910578745.1 uncultured Bacilli bacterium | reverse complement strand
TTTTAATTATTTAAAAGATATTTTTAAAAAACACAATATTGAAATTGATGACAACAAATTTAAAACACTTAATATTATAAATTTGAATAATAAATATACTAACCTAGGTTTGCTTTTATCAGATGAATGCCCATATTCAATAAAATGTGCTATCTTCAACGGAAATAATAAATTAGAATTTAAAGACAGAAAAGAATTTACTGGTTCAGTATTAAAGCAAGTCAATGATACTTTCGAATATTTAGACTTATACAATAAAACTAAAGGAAAAATTGTTGGCTTAGAGAGAATAGATACAAAAGATTATCCTGAATACGCCCTTAGAGAATCTTTATTAAATGCTATTATACATAGAGATTATCATTTTACTGGGAGCATTTTAATATCCCTATTTGATGATCATTTAGAAATTACATCTTTAGGTGGATTAGTTAAAGGTCTTAGTATAGAAGATTTATATAATGGCGTATCAGAATCTAGAAATCCCGATTTAGCAAATATATTTTATAGATTAAAATATGTAGAAAGTTTTGGAACTGGTATTGGAAGAATTGTTGAATCGTATAAAGAATATGATAAAGAGCCTTTAATATTAAATACTGAAAATGTATTTAAAGTAACTTTATATAATGTTAATTATACTGGAAATGAAAGCATTAAGATTTTACCTACTAATTTAACTCAAGAAGAACAAATTATTGAATATTTAAAGAAAAATAATAAAATAAATAGACTCATCGTAGAATCTTTATTAGATATATCTAAAACTAGAGCTAATGACATTTTAAATAATATGATAAATAATAATATTTTAGTTCAAGCTGGTACTGGTAAAAATACATGTTATGTGTTAAAAGAATAGCAGATTGATATTTCCTATATCAAATCCAAATCGTTATGAAGTAAAAAAAGTTGTAGATATCTACTCCATTCGCTCCAATAAAAATTATGTCGAACTTTGTTAAGTTCGATTTTTTCGTGAAAAAAAGAAGTGATTTTAGAAGTCTGTAAACAATCAATCGTGTAATCTCTAATATAATAAGCATCAATACGATTATATCTTCTACTATCAAAGGTGATTTTCTATCATCATGTCTGTATTTTTTAGCTAATGCTTCCTCTACTAATAGGTACAAAGATTTCAAATAAATCTCACTTGATCCCCACTGCTCTTTTAAATTTCTAGTTATTTATCATTCTTCGTATTCTTTTATTTTACTATCACTCTCTTTTATAGTAGGAAAACTTTATTTTTTATAAAATTTGTAGTTTCACAAGAAATCTAATAATTCGCTACTCTCTAGCCCAATGTATTTAAAGTTCTTTCTTGACGATACTAAGACACAATAAAAATAGACCTAAGTCTATTTTAAAATGCTAAATAAAACCAAAATATACACATTAGCAAAATAAGTAGCTCGATTAAAAAATTTCTTTAAAAGTTCAAAAGAACCAATCGTCTTATCTACGGACACCACTAACCAACTTTCTACATATTTTGGAAGAGCTGTATAGAATGGAAACATATGAGAAACAATAATATTCTCCTCCATATCGGATAATGGAAATCTTTTTTTTGATTCCATCAAGGCTACCTTTGGATGGGTAAATGTTTCTATAAAACGTTCTTTAAAATTTCTTCCATTTTTACTAATAGCAAAATCATGAAGTAAGCCTGCTCTCGCAACTGCTTCTTCATCTAGTTTAAGTGCTCTCGCTATTTTATAGGCATAGTAAGACACTCGCAACGAATGCACATACTTATTTGTTGCATGATGCTCAATATATTTCAACTTACAAAAATCTTCATTTTCTAATATATCTTGCACTAAAAATGTATATCTTAAATCATCATTTCCTAATTTCAAAAGTATCACCTACCATAGTATATGAATTCCATTCTCTTTTAATATTATGAATCACTAGAAACCCCCTCAATAATTGTCTTTTCTGAAATTGGTTGTACTTGAATAAAGGTATTCCCATCATTGAGTAAAACTTCTTCTCCTGTTTCATAAGTATAAATGGTATCCCCTGTTCTAGATTCTTTCGTCCATTTTATTTTTCTAGCATATCCATTTGTTATATAATAACCTTCTCCTGTACCCACTGTATCTAAGTTTTGTCTCTCATAAGAATCTACAGAATAATTCTTTACTTTCATCACAATTATATTTTTAAACTGATACTGTTCTTTCGTGATGGCATCAACATGTTCTACATCATTTGCATATCGCTTATATACCTTATTTTCAGCATCATATGTATACGAAGTTGTCATATAATTCGAATATCGTAAAACGATCTTATCTGCTTTTATTGCATCTTCCTTTTTTTCTAAAGAAATGGGATAAACTTGATAATGAAGAGGAATTTTTTTCTCCGTTGTCAAAGAATACTCTTTTTCTTTCGCCACTTCTATGATTCGTTCTATATTTGTGAAAGCAGTATGTTCTATTGGTACCTTTAAAGATTTATCTCTCCAAAAGCCCTTATTATCATATAACCCATTTATATTATTTATCCCAAAAGAACTTATATCTTTTTTAGCTAAATTGCTCCATCCAAAATGAACATAAATCGCATCATATTCACTTGCATAATCTAAAAAATTATGTCTAGAACTTCTCACACTTCCAATTCGATCTGTTTCCTTATCTTTATAAATAGCCATTAATCTAGTAATGCCACCTTCTACAATCATTTCATAAATTACAAAAGCATCTTGTAATCCCGAATGATTTTTCCTTGCATAATTATGATTATTAATCATAACCGCCACTGGTCTACTATCCGATTTTTCGTCTATAATTTTTAAAGTAGGAACTTTTACCGTCCGCTTT
>CAJTSN010000002.1:0-10410 GCA_910578745.1 uncultured Bacilli bacterium | reverse complement strand
GTTGTCCCCCTCACCGCACAGTGCGGAGGCTGTTGTCCGCTTTTTTTCAGAAAAAGCAATACTAGTCGTCTTTTCTAATTGTTTCCAAATTGGAACAGAAATTAAACCTGCGATTATTAAAACAAGAAGATATATAGAAAGTATTCTTTTTTTCTTCATACTAACACCTTTCATAGTATAACACAAAATGAAGAGAATGTAAAATTCTAAAAAAGAGCGAATAGGTTTCCTAATCATTCAAATCTTACATAAAACCCTAGACCTTATTTTTTATATGAAATCTTCCCTATCCAAAAACAGCATAGAACTTCCCATTTAGAATTCTTATTTTACAATTATCCATTAATTTGATAAAAAGAAGTATGCATGAGGATCCAATCCTAGCAACAATATAATAAGAAACTTCTCGATTTTAGAAAATCATATAGAACAGAATCATAAAAAAAGGGATTCCTCTACTTTTCTTCTAACTTTACAATTTTACTCTCCCAATTTGGTTTTCCTTCTTCATCATTGTTCATTCCTTTTCATTGATTTTTACGATATTCTATTTTCTTGCTTTTTCTTTCTAAATATTTTATACCTTATCAAACGAAAAAAATCCCTAAAAAGAGATTTTAAAATTTTATCCAACAGGGAAGAAAGCCAGATAGATTAAAAAGCCTGTAAATATAATCGTTAGAATACAACCATTCACTTGTTGCATTTTTGTTGATTTATATCTTACACCTAAAGCTGCCGATAATAAAACGCCTCCTATTAATCCACCGATATGCGCTGCATTATCAACTCTTGGTAACATGAAACCTAACCCTAAATTCAAAAGAACAAGCGGTATAATCTGGGAACGAATCACAGAACCCAAATACACTCGATAATGATATCCGAAATAAATAAGAGCCCCAAATAAACCAAAAATAGCTCCACTTGCACCAGCCGCTATTCCTGAAGTTGTAGCCATCGATAATAAGTTACCTAGAACCGCACTTCCTAAATAAATAAGAAAAAACTTTCCTTTTCCATAGAAATTTTCAATTTCACAGCCAACAATATATAAACAATACATATTACATAACAAATGAATGACACCTATATGTAAAAAACTACTTGTAAATAGTCGGTAAAATTCGCCTTCTTGAACAAACTCTTTTACCATCGCTCCAAACTGAACTAAAGTAGAACTATCCTCTGAACCGTTTCCAAGAATATACATTAGAAAAAAGAGGACAATATTTAAAGCAATAATTAATAAAGTAAGAAGTGGCTTCTTCTTTTTAAATACGTCAGCCGCTTGCATAGAAATCTGTTGGTTCTTATTCGAAATATCTTCGGTTATTTTTAGAAATAGACGCATGCCCTCTTCTTTAAAGTCTGTCTTAACTGTAAGATTTGGAAATTCTTGCATGATAAAATCATAGTTCGTCACATCATGAATAGAACCAATCTTCGCACAGTCAATATGATCCATATGCTCAAACTTTTTAAAAGCCACATTGTCTCCCAAATTTACAAACAAACTTAATGTATTTACTTTAAATGTACAAGTCGATTTTTTGATTTTTCTTATAATCTGTCTTGTACGAAACAAATTAAAATTCAACTGTTCATCATTATGAATATATTCAGATACAATACGAATAATCTCATAATCCTCTTCCATATTTTCAAGCCAAATTTCATCTTTTACCCCATGTAAGATGACAGGATTATACCCTTTTTCCGTTATAAAATAATGTAGCAATTTCATAACTGTTTCATCATTTTGTCCTAGCCGAATCGCATCCATTTTCATCACCTCAAACGTAATACTATTATACTAAAACGCATATACTTTGTAAAGAGGTGAGCTAAATTGAAATCTTTAACCTATTTTCTAATTTCTTTTCTTCCATGGTTTCTATCTGGCATTTTCTTTTCTTCGAACCTTTCTTTTTATGATGAAATTCATCTTCCAGCCTTTGCTCTACCAAAAAGTTTCTTTTTTCCGGTTTGGACGATTCTCTATTTTTTAATCGCCATTAGTATTACCATACTACTGAAAAAAAATTACATCCGTTATGAAAAGGAATATCAAAAAGCACTCTTCTATAACTATTTATTCAACCAATTCTTCCTTTTCTTTTTCTTTACCCTAGAAAATATTTTTTTCGCCTTTATCGATACCGTTCTTATTTTCATTACTTCCCTATTTCTCTACTATGAAACAAAAGAACTAAACAAAAAAGCTTCTTATTTTCTCATTCCTTATGTTTTCTTTTCTATCTATGCTACCCTTTTAACTCTTGTCATCTATTTTATGAACTTATAAAAAATACTGTTTATGCAGTATTTTTCTTTTTAGAAGATTTCTTTTTTGTTGTATTTTTTGGTATAGACTTCTTCTTTTCTACCGAATTTTGCTTTTTTAGTGGTTCGCTTTCTTTTTTTTCTGGTTCTTCTATCTCTTCTATTTCTCCACTTTTCACTTGTTCTATATAAGAAAGGATTTTATCTTTACACTCTAAATAGTTTGTAACTGTCTTAAATCCACTCTTCATAAATATATACATAATGCCACTATTTTTAGGATGCACAATAAAATAATTCTTAGAAGTACTGATACGTGCTACCTCTTGAAATTTAATTTCAAACTTTTTATTTTCAATTTCCTCTTTAATTCCATTTTTATCAATAGAAATATGATACGTTCCATAAGCATACTCTAAAATTTTATCATTTCTCTTCGCCATAAAATGGGCAAATAAAAGTGAAATTATTGTAAGAACACTATATAAAATAGCAACACTAACGAAATAAAAGATACAAACAAGAAGAAAATTATTTTTTATTAAATCAAAGATAGCAATAAAATAGATAATAGTAAACAAAAAGACACAGATCAAATTACTTTTTCGATTCAACATTCTTAAAAATGTGATATAGTCTTCTCTCGTAAATGAATAATCAAATTTCATAGTTTCTTCCCTTCTAATAGCGGTTTTAAGAACTTTCCTGTATAACTCTCTTTTACTTGACTTACTTCTTCTGGCGTTCCTTTGGCAACGATCGTACCTCCACCGTCTCCTCCTTCAGGACCTAAATCAATAATATAATCGGCTACTTTAATGACATCTAAATTGTGTTCGATTACTAGTACAGTATCTCCATTTTCCACAATACGATTTAAAATAGTCAATAATTTTTTAATATCATGAGAATGTAATCCTGTTGTAGGCTCATCTAAAATAAACAAACTTTTTCCTGTCGGCTTTTTTTGAAGTTCTTTTGCTAATTTCACACGAGCGGCTTCTCCCCCAGATAAAGTAGGAGCGGATTGTCCCAATTTAATATAATCAAGTCCCACATCGATTAACATTTGTAACTTTGCTTTAATTTTAGGAAAGTTGTCAAAAAATTCGATTGCCTCTGCTACACGCATCTCTAGTATATCATAAATATTCTTATTTTTATACTTAATTTGTAAAGTTTCCATATTATACCTAGTTCCACCACATACTTCACATGGAACATAAACATCTGGTAGAAAGTGCATTTCTATTTTTTTTACACCATCTCCCCAACAAGACTCGCAACGTCCACCCTTTACATTAAAAGAAAATCTTCCTTTATCATAACCTCGTATCTTCGCCTCTTTTGTTTCTGTAAATACATCACGTATATCATCGAATACCCCTGTATAAGTGGCGGGATTACTTCTAGGGGTTCTTCCAATCGGGGTTTGTGAAATATCTATCACTTTATCGATAAGTTCTAATCCCTTTATTTCTTTATAAAGACCCGGTTTTTCTTTCGATTTATATAAGAAATTTCGTGCGGCCTTATACAGAATTTCGTTTATAAGCGTACTTTTTCCACTTCCAGATACACCTGTAATACAAGTCAATGTTCCTAAAGGAATTTTAACATGAAGATTCTTTAAATTATTTTCTTTCGCACCCTTAATTTCTAAATAAGTTTTATTTCCTTTTCTTCGAGCTTTAGGAATTTCAATTCTTTCTTTTCCCGTTAAATATTTTCCAGTTAAACTCTTTGGATTTTTCATCACCTCTTCTGGCGTTCCACAAGCGATAACTTCTCCTCCATTCTCTCCTGCTCCAGGACCGATATCCACTAAATAATCAGCTCTTAGCATGGTATCTGTATCATGTTCTACAACAACCAGTGTATTTCCTAAATCACGCATATTTAACATGGACTGAATTAGACGTTCATTATCTCGTTGATGTAGTCCTATTGATGGTTCATCAAGTACATACAAAACACCTGTTAGATGAGAACCAATTTGAGTTGCTAAACGAATACGTTGTGCTTCCCCACCAGATAAAGTGGCTGCATTTCTAGAAAGTGTCAAATATTCTAATCCCACATTAATTAAAAATTCCAATCGCGAACGAATCTCTTTTACGATCAAACGAGCAATTTCTTCTTGTTCTTTGGTTAAGGAAAGTTCCGTTAAAAATTGATAGAATTCTTTAATAGAAAGCTGAGTCACTTCATAGATGTTTTTCCCACCAATTAAAACAGATAAAACATCACTTCGTAAGCGAGCTCCATGACAAGTTGGACAAGTAAGTTCTGTCATAAATCCTTCAATCCAGTCTCGAATCCAAGTACTTTTTGTTTCTATATATCGGCGTTCTAAATTTGTGATAATGCCTTCAAATGTATCACGACTTGTCCTTGTATTTCCATTTTTCGAAATATAATGATATTCGAGTGTTTCATTTGTACCATATAAAAGAATATCTAACTTTTTAGAATCTAGTTTGGCAACGGGAACATCTAAATCAATGTCAAAATGTTTCGCTAATGTGTCTAATTGCGTTCGAATGGTACTTGTATCATCATCAGAGATACAGGTAATTGCCCCTTCATTGATACTCTTCATCCGATCAGGAATAATTAAATCCACATCTAATTTATATTTAATGCCGAGTCCCTTACAGTCAGGACAAGAGCCATATGGAGCATTAAAAGAAAAAAGTCTAGGTTCCAACTCTGGAAGAGAAAAATCACAATCAGGACAAGCATAAGCTTCACTCATCAAAAAAGCTTCCCCTCCAACAACATCAATGACTACTTTTCCTTTTGCCTCCTTAGAAGCGGTTTCAATAGATTCATATAATCGACTTCGAATATCTTCTTTAATAATTAAGCGATCAATGACTAAAGATATATTGTGCTTTTTATTTTTTTCTAAGATGATTTCCTCACTTAAATCATATTCTTTCTCATCGATAATCATACGTACGTAACCATCTTTTCGATATTTTTCTAATAAGTCCTTTTGAGTTCCTTTTTCTCCATAAACAACAGGAGCTAAAACACGAATCTTAGTTCCCATTTCTAATTGCAATACTTGATTGGTCATCTCTTCGATACTTTGTGAAGAAATACTTCTATGATGGTTTGGACAAGTTGGTGTTCCAATACGTGCGAATAAAAGACGCAAATAATCATAAATCTCTGTTACAGTACCAACGGTTGAACGTGGGTTTTTATTTGTCGTTTTCTGATCGATGGAAATAGCAGGAGAAAGACCTTCAATACTATCGACATCTGTCTTTTCAGAACCACCTAAAAATTGTCTAGCATATGCAGAGAGACTTTCCACATATCTCCTTTGCCCTTCTGCATAAATGGTATCAAAAGCAAGACTACTCTTCCCACTTCCAGATACACCTGTCATAACAATTAATTTATTTTTTGGTAAAGTTAAATCAATATTTTTTAAATTATTTTCTCTAGCTCCTTTAATAATAATTTCTTCCATACATTCACTTCCTTAAATTTCGTTCTTATTATACCACAAAAAGCAAAAATTTGTTCACTAAAATAAAAACTTTTCCCTTTTCTTAATCTAATCCATGCCTTTCATTTCTTTTGAACGTATATTTGTTAGCAATAAGTGCAATTTCTATCGACAAAAACAAGGAAATGGTTCTTAAAATTCCAATAAAGTCTCTAATTATAACAATTGATGAACTATAGTTGGCCTCCATGTTCAATGGTTTTTCTAGAAGTATCCATATGCCCTATCTAGAAAAGTCATAGAATCTCGATCCTCTTAAAAGAGTTTGTCCTACTTTTATCAAATCTTCCCCAATACATAATCTGATTCTATAATTAAAAAATTAGAAAAAAGAGGATTAAAATACCCTCTTTCTTAAAAAATTTGGAACATCATCGTCATCATCATTGTTATCAAAAATACTTGATGATTCCATTTTTACTTCTCTAACTTCTTTCTTTTCTTCTTTTTGATCAAAACCTGTAGCAATTACTGTAACAATAATTTCATCATTTAAGTTTTCATTAATTACTGCTCCAAAAATGGTATTGATATCTGTATTTGCACTTGTTCGAATCACTTCGGCAGCTTCTTCGACTTCAAATAAAGTTAAATTAGAGCCTCCTGTTACATTAATAATCGCGTCCGTTGCTCCACTAATGCTTGCCTCTAAAAGAGGAGAATTCACTGCTTGTCTAGCGGCCTCACTTGCTCGGTCCTCTCCTATACCCATACCGATTCCAATTAAAGCATTTCCCCTATTTTCCATAACGGCTTTTACATCGGCAAAGTCAAGGTTAATTAGTCCTGTTACTGCAATCAAGTCAGAAATGGATTGTACACCTCTTCTTAAAATATTATCTACTTCTTTAAAGGAATCCAAAAGTGGTGTAGACTTATCAATAATTTCACGTAAGCGGTCATTTGGAATAATAATTAAAGTATCTACATGTTCTCTTAAAGCTTTTAAACCTTCTAAAGCATGATTCATTCTCTTTTTTCCTTCAAAAGAAAATGGTTTTGTAACAATTCCCACGGTTAAGGCACCAATACTTTGTGCAATATCGGCTACAACAGGTGCTGCCCCAGTTCCTGTTCCTCCTCCCATACCACAAGTCACAAATACCATATCTGCGCCTTCTAGGGAAGCTTCTATTTCTGCTTTGCTTTCCAAGGCAGCCTCTTTCCCAATTTCTGGGTTTGCTCCTGCTCCAAGTCCGTTTGTAAGCTCAATTCCAAGCTGAATTTTAACAGGCGCTTTTGAATTGTTTAGAACTTGTAAATCGGTATTGGCTACAATAAACTCAACACCTTTTATTCCTGACTCGATCATTCTATTTACAGCATTATTTCCAGCACCGCCAACACCGATTACCTTAATTTTTGCTAATTGATCTGTTTCTAATCCCATCATTTTTTTATTTCCTCCTATTCATTAAAGAAGTATCCAAACACTTTGCCAAGCATTGATTCACTTGAAATACTTACAAACCCCTTTTGGTTACTCGACAGGGTTTCCATTTCATCCCCATTTATCATTGTATAATCAATTCCCTTTAATTTTAATTTATTTATAAAGTACACAATATTTCCAAGGGCTACCGAATATTTATTGTTTCGAATCCCCGGAATTTTTATTGTTCCAATACTGGCGATTGGGCCTAACATATCCTCCATTACAACAGAGAAGTTTGCCATGCTACTTATACCTCCAGTTATTATTATATAATTTACAGTCTGTTTTGTCAAAAGATTTATTTCTTTTCTAGCTAAAACCAAGATTTCTTCTAAAATCGATTGCACGAGTCCAGAAACTTCTTTTTGACTAATCTTACGTACATCTCCAAATTTATCATTTACTTCTATATATTCCACACCACTTGCATATTTAGAAGAAGCAAGGGCAAAAGTTTCTTTTATCTTGACCGCATCTTTTGGTAATAGTTTATAAATATAGGCGATGTCGTTGTCTATATTTCTTCCACCCATTCCAATAATCGAATTCTTGATGACTACCGATTTATTATATAAAGAAACACTCGTTGTATCCGATCCAATATTGATAATAGCCCCTACTTTATCACTATTTTCCTTATTTTTAAATGTATTCATATCTCCAATGCTCTCTGTCATCACATCGACCACTTCTAATCCCATCTTTTCTAATAATCCTAACACAGAATAAATATTTTTCTTAGGAACAGACACCATCACTGCCCGAACGAGCAAGCTTTCTGTATCGCGTCCTTTTGGATCTTTAATCCTCTCCTCTGTATCTGTTGAAAAATCAATAGGAACAAGTGTAACCATTTCTTTATCATCGAGTGGCTTTTCTCGGTAAGCTTCGTTTAATACTGCATTAATATGTTCGGTTGTCACGACACCCCCTACATCAATTTTTCCTTGAATTGCAGTAAATGCCGCTTGATAAGAAGGAACAGACACCATCACAGATTTGATTTTTACCCCTAACATAGACTCCACTTCATTTAAGGCAAGACGAATCGATTCCTCTACCAAAGCTGGGTCTATAATTAAACCATTTTTAATTCCTCGAGATGGATAAGAAGTCGCTGCAAGTAAATTCAAAGCACTTTGATATAATTCACACACAACCACTTTTATACTATCAGAGCCTAAATCTACACTAGTATATATATGTTTCAAATGACCATCTCCTCTTATTATCTTCTACTAATATTTTATCACAAGTTATACAAAATTGGAAAACAAATTACAAAAAAAGTGCATTTTCGCACTCCTTTTCTTTTCAATTTTCTATTTTTTTCCAAAAATTAGGTAAAAGCATCCTTATTCCTTAGCCACCCTTTTATATATTATTCAATTTTTTCTCTACTTGTCCATCTAATATTTTATGAATGATAATATTTAAAGCTAAGAAGATAAAGAATAAAATAAGGTAAAAGAACAATAAATTTTGAAACGAATTCTTTAAGTCTAGGAATACGCTTGACCCAAAATCGAGCAAAAAAGGCGGCAAAGTTCCTATCGATGTTCTTATTTTTGTTAAAACAACAATACAACAAAAAAAGAACACAGCATTAATAAAACAAGAGAGTCCAAAAAATTTTAAATAACGGTAGGGACTATGACAAAGAAGGAATAAAATTCCTATACATAAAATCGCCGTTATCAAAAGAAAAACAGAAAACGTTTGACTATATAAAAAACGACTTCCTTGCACAATTCTATATAGTTCTGTCTTTCGTTTTTCTAATTTTGGATATTGTTCACTCTCCTTTACTTTTTTTTCTAAAATTGGAATTACTTTTTTTATTTCCTCTTCTATTTCTAAAGCAACCACTTCCATTTTAATTAAAATTTCTTTTTGCTTTTCCTCTGTAAGAAGTTCACTTTTAGGAATTTTTTTCTCTTGAAGTTCTGTAACAATTTTGTTCATATTTTCTTTTGAAAAAGCCAAAATCGCATCACTAGAAAAAGAGAGAGAACTTTTTTTATCATCGAACAAAAATGTATTTATTTCTTGGGCGAGAACATGGCTGATTTTTCTTCCAATGACTTCTGTATCTAAAATAGAATCAACCACTTCCATAGAAAGACCTACTCGTACCAATTGATTCTTTATATTCGTAATTGGTTCTAATTCATTCTTCTGTTCATCTACAAGTAAATCTTTGAATGAAATTTTAGAGATAAAAGTATATATTTTTTCCTCTTTCCCATATTCTTTTGTCATTTCTCGAACATGATAAAGAGTACAATCGATGGATAAGAGAAAACAAGTCATGAAAAGAAGCAAAATCGCCAAACTTCTTTTCATTATTTAGCCCCTTCTTTTTTTAAAACGGAACGTATCGTTTGAAATATAATTTTAATATCTAGAAAAACATTCATATGATCAATATAATACATGTCCATTTCTACCCGCTCCTCATAAGTTGTATTACTTCTTCCATTCGCCTGCCAATAACCAGTAAGACCCGGTGTCACACTTAAAAACTTCTCTTTATTTTTTCCATATTTTTCGAGTTCCTCTTCTATTACAGGACGTGGACCTATCAAAGTCATATTCCCAAGTAAAATATTAAAAAGCTGTGGAAGTTCATCAAGCGATGTTTTTCTCAAAACCTTACCGACTCTTGTTACTCGAAAGTCATTATCTAACTTAAATTTTTCCTTAAACTCTTTTTCTTGTTCTGGCGTTAATTGCTTAAGCATGTCTTCTGCATGATCCACCATCGTTCTAAATTTAAATACCCCTAGTGGTTTCCCATTTTTCCCCATCCGTTTATGAACAAAAAAACAAGGCCCTTTACTATCGATTTTTATGGCCAACATGATGATCAAAAATAGCGGCAGTAAGAAGAGCAATCCCATTAAGCTCATACCAATATCAAATACTCTTTTGAATGTCAAATACATTTTTCTACGAATTCCTAAATGAATCGTCTCTACCATTCGATCTGTCTTTTCTGTATACATTGCTACAACTCCTTTTATTTTCTACCTGAGTTATGTATTTCATTATCATTTTAGCAAAATATACTACATAATTCAACAAAAAGTTGACAAAGTAATGTAAATACGTTTCGCATCAATCCTAAGAAAAAGAATTTTATTTCAAAGTTCTTCATTTC
>CAJTSN010000001.1:60863-88816 GCA_910578745.1 uncultured Bacilli bacterium | reverse complement strand
CTATATATGTATCATGTACACAAAATATATTTTTTACTTTACTTCCATAAAAAGGAACTCATCTTTGGATGAATATATACAATTCGTTGAAGAATGGAGAAAATTTTATGACACTGACCATATCAAAAATAAGAAAGTTCAAAAGATGAAAGAATATAAAAAAATGATAAATAAAGATGAGTTGTTGTATAAACTAAAAGTGGTAATAGAATATTTAAAGATGAATTGTGAATATACTTATCAAGTATACAATCATTCATGGTTAGATATGAATAAACTAAATTCTAATATAGTTGAATATGCAAAAGATGTTTTATATTCCGTTAATTTATTATTAGATAACAAAAATCAAGGGTTTAAATAAACTCACTTCGTTCACCCTTGATTTTTAATTTTAAATTTTTTTATGATGCATCCTATTCAGGGTTCACATCATTTTGTAGTTCTTTAATGATTTCATCCTTTGTCATTTTAGAATAACCTTTGATTCCTTTTTCTTTAGCCATTTCCTTTAATTCTGTTAAAGTCAAATCATCTAAACTTGCTTCTTCAAAACCACTAGCATCGATTTCATTATCTTCATCTGGCATACATCCATGTTCTACCAAATATTCAATTTGCTCTTTCGTAATTGTTTCATGTTCTAGTAGTGTATTGGCAATCAAATCCAATAAATCTTTGTTTTCTTTAATAATTTTTTCTGCTCTTTGATAACATTCTTCAATAATCTTACGCATTTCTTGATCAATTTCAAAAGCAACTTGACTAGAGAAATTACGGCTCTTATTATAGTCTCTTCCTAAGAATACGCTTCCTTCTTGTGTTTCTAATTGAAGTGGCCCTAAAGAAGACATTCCATACTCTGTAACCATTGAACGAGCAATTTTTGTCGCCTGTTCAAAGTCATTATGTGCTCCTGTTGTGACTTCTTTAAAGATAAGTTCTTCTGCGACACGACCACCCAATAACCCACATATAGTTTCAAGCAACTCTGTCTTTGTCGAAAAATAAGTTTCTTCTTTTGGAAGCATCATGTTATACCCACCAGCACTACCTCTTGGAATAATGGTGATTTTTTGTACTTCATGTGCATTTTCTAGTTTGATACCTAAAACAGCATGCCCCGCTTCATGGTAAGCAACTACTTTTTTCTCACGCTCTGTATATTTTTTCGATTTTTTAGCTGGACCCATCATTACACGGTCATGAGCTTCATCAATTTCAGCCATAGAAATTGCTTCTTTATTAAAGCGTACAGCAAGTAGTGCTGCTTCATTTAATAGGTTTTCTAAATCAGCTCCACTAAAGCCAACCGTTCTTGAAGCAATATGTTTTAAGCTAACAGACTTATCGAATATTTTGTTTTTAGCATGAACATTCAAAATTTCCTCACGTGCCTTTGCATCTGGAAGTCCAACTTGTACTTGACGGTCAAAACGTCCCGGTCTAAGTAAAGCTGGATCTAAAACATCAGGTCGGTTGGTTGCAGCCATAATGATAATTCCTTCATTTTCACCAAAACCATCCATTTCTGTTAATAATTGGTTAAGAGTTTGTTCACGCTCATCATGTCCACCCCCTAAACCAGCTCCTCTTTGACGACCTACTGCATCAATTTCATCAATAAAGATTAAGCAAGGTGCATTATGTTTTGCTTGTTTAAACATATCACGGACACGAGAAGCTCCAACACCTACAAATAATTCCACAAAGTCAGAACCACTAATAAAATAAAATGGTACTTGCGCTTCTCCTGCAACCGCTCTTGCAAGTAAAGTTTTTCCTGTTCCTGGAGGACCTACTAATAGAACACCTTTTGGTATACGTGCACCTAATTTTTGGAATTTTTTTGGTTCTCTAAGAAAATCAATGAGTTCTTTCACTTCTTCTTTTTCTTCAGTCAAACCAGCAACCTTATTAAAAGTAACTTTTCTTGCATCTTCATTTAATCGAGCACGACTTTTTCCAAAATCCATCGATTTATTCGCACTATTCATTTGTCTTGATATTAAGAAGAAAGCAACACCAACAATCACCACCATAGGAAGAACATTCACAACAAATTGTAAAAGTGTACTAGAAGAAGGATCGGCTTTCGTTATAATTTTAAATCCATGCGCTTCTTCTCCATTTAGTATTTTAGTGATTACTTCTTCTGCTAAAGGAACCCTAAAAAAGAAACTTTCTTTCTCTTTATAATCTTTAAGTGTTCCTGTAACTTCGTAAACATTTCCACCTCTTCGTGGGGTAAGTGTAATTTCCTTTACATTGCCTTTCTCCATTTGATTCATAAATTCATCATAGGTAATAAAGTTTACAGTCTTATTCATTACTGTTACAAAATATAAAATTCCTGCCATAATTAATCCAATTAAGACATAAGACATAACCGTTCTTTTTGTAGCTTTTTTGTTCATTTCTTCAACTCCTATCAGTTATACCACAGTATTATATCACATTTTTCATCTTTTTCAATATCAAATTTTGACTTTTTAAGGCCCGGAAGCCATAATACTTCTCCATTTCTGTCAACCACAATCGGGTACGTATCTCTTTTTTGAACAGGCACTTTACAGTCTATAAAAATGTCGTTTATTTTCTTAGAACCTTCCATATGTTTAATATACATTCGGTCTCCCTCTTTTCTCGTCCTTATATAGATAGGAAAAGCAATATCTTTTTTATTTAATCGACAAATAAAATTTGTATTTGTATCTTCCTCTTGGATTTTTTCTATGCTATGTCCATTTGGTAAAGTTATCTTTTCATCAAATTCTATATAGTAAGAGGTACTTTTCTTATTTTTCAAAAAAGAGATTGTGTCGGTATTTTTTATAGCTACAATATGATTGGGCAAATGAATTTGTTTTCCACTACTATTTCTACTTAATCGTAATAGCATTTCAACATGTTTATCTGTGATTTTTTCCATTGTACCTTTATATATTGTTTCTAAAATATGTTCTATTATTTTTTTTTGAAGATAGACATCTCGTGTAGAAAGATATTTTACATTTATTTTTTCTTCTACATATACTTTTTCCATTTCTTTTGCAACAATTCTAGATAAATAGAATTCATTTTCACATACTTCTTTATTCCATTTTATAAATTTTTCATGGACATTTTCATTTTCTTTTTTTAATAAAGGAAGAATATATTTACGAATTCGATTTCTTGTGTGTAGATCCTCAAAATTGGATAAGTCGGTTACATATTCAATCTTATTTTCTTTATTATAAGATAAGATTGTTTCCTTTGTTTCATGAACAAGTGGCCTTAAAATTGTATAATGATCCCGTTTTTGAATAATTTCAAAACCCTTATATCCTTTCAAGGAAGAACCACGGATAAGTTTAAGCAATATCGATTCCATTAAATCATCTCCATGATGTGCTGTAAGTAAATAAGTGGCATGATATTTTTCAATTAATTTTTCAAAAAAAGCATATCTTTGATGATGTGCATCATTTTCAAAATTTTTTCCATTATAGGTAGTTAAAGTACAGATTTCAAATACAATATCATTTTGTTTGCAATACTTTCTTACAAATGCCTCTTCAAAATCACTTTCTTTTCTTACTTTATGGTTCACGTGGGCACATATAATATTTATCTTGGTCTGTTTTCTATACGCAAGTAATAAATGAAGAAGAGCCATAGAATCTGGCCCACCGCTCACTGCAACAACAACCAAATCCTCTTTTTTGATATATTTTTTTAAATAATCATATGCTTCTTTCATTTATGCGCCCCTTTTCCTTATCGTGTTTATCCATTTATATTCTTTAATGTATTTGTGAATTATTTCTCCACTTAAATATTTATCTATATCACAATTTTCATAAGAATATAAATAATCGGTATCTATTAAAACAAGGTCTCCCTCCTCAGGCACTTCATAATTTTCCCCTAAAAAACCAATCGATTCATTTGAAATATACATATTCCTAAAATAAGCATAAAGAATTGGTCGATATTTTCCTATATTACTTGGATGAATATCATCTAAAATAAGTCTATCTTCATAAAAGATAGTAAACAACTCTTTACACTCTACATAATCGTTTTTATCTAAAATAGAAGCAGACGGCTGTATTTCAATCATTAATTGAATATCTTCCAAATATTTCCTTAAAATTGGCCTTTGTACATTTTTATGACTTTCTATCCATAAACAATGACGTAAGTCTCCCAATTTTAAGAAAAAATCGCCTACTTTATATATATCTGAATATCCACCATATGTTTTATATTCTATATCATTTATGGTTAAGTTTTGAACACATAAAACTTCATCTAAAACCATTTCAAGTGCTTCTAAATAAGGATTGTTTTCCTTATCTTTCATACTTTTATGAGAAAAAAGAACTTTTAGGATTTCTTTTTTATAAAGTTCTAAATCCACATTATACTGTTTTTGATAAGTATTTAAAAAAGAAATTAACTCTTTTCTCTCTCCACATTTCCAATTCTCAATAATTGTTTTAAGAGAAAATGGAATATTTTCGATTTCCCTAAGAAAATTGCTTTTTGCATTTGGAAATTTAAGTGACACAATATAACTTATATAACCAATATTCTTACATATAAATTCACTTGGTAAATTTTTAAGAAAAGGCTTATCATGAAACCAATTATAATTCAAAAAAGCATACAAATTGTAATCGGTTAAAAGGTAGCGACTTGTATCTGGGTGATTTCTTAAAAAGGAAACGATAATCGTATTGTTTGGTACAAAATAGCCAAAGCAGTATTCTAAAATTTTATCATCATTTAGTGCATAAGCAATCTCTAAGGCTTGTTCTTTAAAAAGAAAAATAAATTCAGAAATGGAACCCTCATAATAGATTTTTAAATATTCTCCATAGACATCATCAAATAAAAGATTACATAATTCTTCTGGAGTAAAATGTTTTAATAATGTGATCCCTGCTCTTTCATTTTTATACAATGTTTTAATAAATTTTTCTACATACCCCTTATTATTTTTATTTTTAACCAAATCCCCATATGTAATCATACTAACCCCAATTAATTTCCTTTAATCCATTTTTCTTCAAAAATTCATTTGTTTTTGAAAATGGTTTACTACCAAAAAATCCTCTAGAAGCAGATAAAGGAGAGGGATGCACACATTCTAAAATGAAATGATTCTTATTTTTAATAAGTTCTTTTTTAGAACGAGCATAACTTCCCCATAAAATAAAAACTAGAACTTCTTCCCTTTCTCCTAATTTTTCAATAATAGAATCGGTAAATATTTCCCATCCTTTTCCTTTATGGGATAAAGGAGAATCTTTTACAACTGTCATAATTGAGTTTAAAAGTAAAACGCCTTCTTTTGCCCAATCCGTTAAATCTGTTTTGGTTCTTTTAATTCCTAGGTCACTTTCTAATTCTTTAAATATGTTTAATAAGCTAGGAGGAGTTCTTACTCCTTCTCGAACAGAGAAAGAAAGACCATGGGCTTCATGTTCTCCATGATAGGGGTCTTGTCCTAAAATTACAACCTTAACTTCATCATAATCTGTATAACGTAAAGCATTAAAGATATTTTGATATTCAGGATAAATAATTTTATGTTTATACTCATCCTTTACAAATATACCCAAATCTTTAAAATATTCTTTTTTTAATTCCTCTTTTAAAACTTCATCCCATTTTTTATTAATCATACATCTCACCTCAAATATACTTTCATTATAACACATTTATATAAAAAAACTTAGTTATTATATAAAAAGCCTTTATTTTTATACATATTTAAAAAGATTTAAGTGTATTTTACTTTTAATTTACTACTTTATAAATAACGATCTATACTGTTGTGATATAATGTTATTAGATTTAGAGAGGTGAAGATTATGAATAGTGATTTATATCATTTTTTAGTGGAAGCAAAAAAACAAACTTATGCTAATGAAAAGGTCAAAAAAATATTATCTTCGAGAAAAGGTTCCTTTGATTATGAGTATAGTAATGATAAAATGATATACCATGATACATATTTTGGTGGAACAAAATTTATGGGAGAAGAAGTTGTTTATTCTTCCAATGATACACCTATTTGGGGAATGAATTATTATGGTATAACATTAAATGAAAATTTAAGCGAAGAGGCTATGGACAATGCACTAAGGCCTGCACTGATGAAAGTGGGAGAAGATCGTATTCTACCAGTACGTGGTCCAAAAGAGTATATGAATAATGGGTATAGATATACCTTTGAGGTTAGTGGCGATTTAGACTATTTTGAAGGTGTTGAAACAATTTCTAAAGATGAAGAAAAAATTTATGTTTTAAAATGTCATGGTGGAATTATCAAAAGATAGTAGAAAAATGCAAGATCATTTATATCTTGTTTTTTATCGCTTTTAAAGTAATATTAAGAATTTCGTAAATAATAAGCTACATAATAAGGTTTGTATTACCCCTTTATTATGTAGCTTGAAGCTTGAAGCATTATTTAAAAATTACTATATTCTTTTACTTTCTACTAAATTAATAACTTCACTATTATCAATATGATTTCGCATTTCATAACCATTAATATGATTTTGAGGTGCGGTGTATTTATAAATTTTAATATTAGAAGGGTTATAGTCAACCGGAATTAATCCGTTGATCAATGCATTTTTTGTAAAAATTTTTTTGAAGTCCTCCAATAATTTGTTAATACTATCATATTCATGTATACCGCTATATTCATTATTAAACATAGGTTCAAACCAATATACTTTATTATTATCATAAAACACTAAAATAGAATGACTAGGGCAACCTTTATTATCATCATAAAATAGATAATAAGTTTCATGTTTTAAAGAAGTCATATTTTCAAAAAAACATCTATATAATTCTGTCATGTCCCAGCATATTCCTAAATGATTTTTTAATAATTCATTAGGCGATTGTAATCTATAAGATTGTGCATCATTAATGCCATAGTTTCTAGTTCCATCTTGACTTATCCAACCATACTCAAATTTATTTTGCATATAAGTAAAG
The DNA here is from genome assembly GCA_910578745.1 of uncultured Bacilli bacterium. Taxonomy (GTDB): domain Bacteria; phylum Bacillota_I; class Bacilli_A; order RF39; family UBA660; genus CATOJL01. The sequence goes on along the minus strand of CAJTSN010000001.1, from coordinate 81,805 downwards.
AAATTATTAATATCTGTTAATCCCTTTTCAGTAAAAATCCTTTTATAATCCATATTAATCCCTCGATATAATTATACTATATTTAAGATTTATTTGAAGTAATGTATATTTTCTTTTAAAATCAATTTTTCTTCATTTCATCTTTCAAAGTAGTAAATTAGTAGTAAAAACATAAAATATTATGTCTAAATGCTTTAGGATAAAGACTTTCATTAAATTATCAATATTTTTATATAAAAATTTAATTACATTGTAGTCATTTTTATCACACATTACCCTATGAACGATGTTTGTTTCTAATTTATTTTAGTCATCGTTTTCTTCTACTCTTTCTCCACTTAAAAAATGTTTCATGAAAAGAGCAAACTGCTCACAATTAAAACATAATGTTTATGAATACGAACTCAACATTTATAATTCAAATGTTAACTAATATCTCATAATAAATTATGCATTGTCTTGAATAAATTTAATTATTTCTTTTTCATTTAATTTTTCATCATATCCTATATCAAATTCGACATCGAACGCTGGTGCATCAAATTTAAAATTAGAACAAATGGATACTACAGAAGGATTATTGAATAGGGCTTCCACCAAACTCTTATAACAGTATTCACAACACATATCTTTTATTAAATATTTTAGCCTTTTGCACTGTTTTTCTACCTTCTTATCAAAGCTTACCAGTATTGGATACTCATGATCTAAGTATAGACGAAGATATTCTCGAATCATAAATGCTGTTATGTCCTTTTCATATTCTATGTTTATTTCACTTAAAAAATCTTTAACTACTATTGTTACAGTTAAGATTCCATTTTGACTTAAAAGGTAATTCTTTAATCCTTCATCACATACTTCATCAACCACTATTTTCATACACATACTTGTACTCCCTCTTAAAAATGTTCATATATATTTTACTCTTATTCTAAAAATATTACAAATTGCCAAAACTCAATTCTTATATTTAAAAAAATACCCCTACTCTTTACTACTTATATTTTCTTTTGATATACTTTTTTCTTTTCTTTTTGTTGTTCTTCTTTTACTTGAATTTTAAATTGTTCTTCTAAAAGGCCATATTCTTGTTTTAAATAAAGTAAATTACCATTTTGAATGACTAAATCGTTTTGCCTAATAAAAATAGGTGATTTTATCATACAAATCTCCTCGGTCACTTTATCAATTAAGGCCATAGGTTTTTCATCTAAATAGGCGACTTTTATTTCTTTATTTTTCCAAGCATCAATTCCTTTATACCATTTCGTGATAGATCCAAAGCAATTCATTAAAAAGTTTGTTTCTTCAAATCCATTAATAAATGGGAGCATTAAACATTCATTTTCACGTTCCATATTCATAAAATAGACCAGTGCTTTTCCTCCTTGTTCAACAAGTGTTGCAAAAGTATAACTCTTTATAACTATATTTGTCAATTTTTTCATAAATTTTCCTCCTATAAAACGATAATTTCTAAAGATTTTCTTCTAAAGAAGACGCATTGATCTTCAAGATTTTCCCTTTTAGTGCATATAAAGCATGTAAATTAATAGCCATTAGAATACCCACAAATAAATCAACCATGTTCCACATGAATTTAGAAGAGAGAAAAGAACTAAATAAAATCATAAGTAATGTAATGGAAATAAGAGCAAATTTTTGTATCTTATAATGTTTTTTTAAAAGAAAACGTAAAGAAATCAATGAATCGTAGTACCCTGTTAAAATCGTAGAAAAGGAACATAAGAAGATGAATAGAAACATCAAAAAGATCCCTAAATTAGAAAAATGATAGCCGAAAGCATGAGAGGCAACTTCAATTCCATTCACGTCTAAGATTTGTAGTTCTTGATAAGGGGACAATAGTATAATAAAGGCGGTAATTGTACATACAACTAATGCTGTAACGGAAACACCTAACATCTGAATATAACCATCTTTTTTAGGATTCATAGAATTCGAGGCCGCTGAAGTAATACTTCCTGTTCCCAGTCCTGCTTCTGATGAGAAGATTCCTCTTTGAATGCCTATAATAAGTGTATACAGAAATCCAGAAAAAAAGGGACGCAAAGTAAAAGCACTCTCTATAATTTGAAATAACATTTGTGGAACTTTATCAATATGGATACTAATGACATACGTGCAAAGGCCTAAATAAAAAAGGAGCATAAAAGGAACGATTTTCCCTGTTGCACTAGCTATTTTGAATACATCGCCAATGACAATAAAAAAAGTGAGTACTGCAATAAGAACACCCACTGCGAATTTGGATAAAGGAAAGACAATGGTTGCTGCCTTTGTAATTGTATTGACTTGTATTCCTAAAAATCCAAAAATAAAACTCAACAGAATCAGTATAGCATATAAACTTGCTAATTTATTATTTTTTAATCCATCACGTATATAATAGCTAGGCCCGCCAATATATTCTTTTCCAAACTTCTTTTTATATAAAGAACCGAGTATCGACTCTCCATAAGCAAGGGGTAGAGTTAAAAGACTAATGACCCATACCCAAAATATAGTTCCTGCTCCGCCTATATATATTGCAAGAGCAATACCAGCAATACTTCCAACGCCAATTCTTCCTGCAAGCGTTAAAAGAAGCGTCTTTAAAGGACTAATCCCATCCTTTGCTTTTTTATTTCCCTTAAAACTTTTTTTATATAAAGAAAGTTTAAATTGTGCGTAGTGCAAATAATGTGTTAGATAAATACTTAATACAATCATCCAGACCGATAAAACGGCCCAAAATACTTTTAATATATTCTCCATAAAAACACCTACTCTATTCTATGAAGTCGATTCTTTTTTATGATAGTGTATTTGCTATTTCTACGAATACTTCAAGAGGAAGTTCCTCTGCTCTAGAAGTAAGTGAAAATGTATATTGCTTTAAAACCTTCTCTATTTTTTCTAAATCATACTCTTTTAAATTATTCTTTATTGTTTTTCGTTTTTGAACAAAGGCATCTCTTACTAATTTAAAAAAGAGTTCACTATTTTTTAAAGGAAGCAATTTGTCTTTTCTTTTAAATTCAATCACAATACTATCTACATTTGGCTTAGGTAAAAACACATGTTTAGAAACTTGTATTACTTTACGAACATCAAAATAGTAGTTTAAATAGACAGTTAAAGAACCATAATCTTTGGTTTTCGGTTTTGCTTTGAATCGGTCTCCTACCTCTTTTTGTACCATGAAAACCATTTTTTCAGCTGGCACTTTCTCCTCAATAAATTTCACAAGAATTGGAGTCGTAATATAATAAGGAAGGTTTGCCACAACATAAAGTCGATCAAATGAATAATTTTCTAAATCCTTATGAAGATCCCGTTTTAAAAAATCATCGTATATAATATCTATATTGGAATAAGGAGCCAGATTTTTCTCTAAAACTTCTTTTAATGAAGTATCAATTTCATAACATAGAACCTTCTTTGCATATTGTGCCAGTTTATAAGTAAGAGAGCCTGCTCCCGGACCAACTTCAATTACCATAGTATCCTGTGTAAGTTCTATATTTTTTAAAAGAGAATCAATAATATTTTCATCAATAATAAAATTTTGACCAAACTTTTTTTTAAATGAAAATGCATTTTTATCTAATAAAGTTTGCATTTCTTTTGGAGAATATTTCATAAAATCACCACGTTCATTATAACTTTTTACTAATCAAAAAAGCAAGATTAACTTGCCCTAATCTTTTCAATATATTTATTGACCTTCTCTGCCCAAGTTGTACTCGCTGCATATTTTGAATTCATTTCCTCTGCTGTTGTAAGACCACGATCATAATAATTCTGTTTAATATTTAAAATAAATTTTCTAATTCCCTCTTCTATACTAGAAAACGATAAGGCTCCTGAAGAACCTATCATTCCTCCAACATTATTCTTACTTTTTACTAAGTTGCTACAAGAAGAACTACATCCTGTTTCATGAAGAGAAATGGCGAGCGCTAAATAAGGATCTACTCCATATTCGATAGCATATTTCGCATAGTATTTTCCAGTTCCTGTTAGAGTAGATTTTAAATTTTTATCTAACTTTTTTGTCAATTCTTCCATAGTAAGATTTTCAAAAACTTCTACTCTTTGTGGAACAATCTGTGTAGGTTTATTTGTATTTTTGGCCTTTTTTGTACCTTTTAAGACCACTTCTTGGGTCATTTCTTGAATGATGACATTACTTCCTTGAATGTCATAAACAAGGCCATTTACCCCTTTTGTTTCTATTTTCGTTTTTCCCTCTTCTAAAGTGGGATCATTTTTTGTAATCGTCGTATATTCTGTTACTGTTGCAACGACATTCGTATCTCTTTTTAAATTCAAGTTTTCATTTTCTAATGTTGTTGTTTTTCCTTTTCCTAAGGTAGGACAAACTGTAATAAAAGCTAAACTAATCCATTTACCAAGCAATTCTAGTAAATAAAAGTTCATAAATTCACCTCAATTTTGTACCTATGTACTACAAAAAGTGTAACACAATCAAAACGGTAAGTCAAATTGACGAATCGCATTTTCAGTTGTGGCTTTTAAAACCTCCTCTTTAGATATACCTTTTAATGCACTAATCGTATCAGCGACATATAGAATATTATAAGGTTCATTTTCTTCCCCACGATGAGGTTCTGGGGTTAAATAAGGACTGTCCGTTTCTAGTAAAAGATGGTCCATTGGAATTTCTTTTACAACTTCTTTTAATTTTTTACTATTTTTAAATGTCACTACTCCTCCAATTCCAAATTGAATCTTATAATTTAAAAGTTGTTTGGCAACTTCTAAACTATAACCATAACAATGAAACACCATTTTTAAATTTGAATAGTTTTTTATAATCTCCAAAGTATCTTCTAAGGCATCTCTAGAATGAATGACTACGGTTTTATTATACTTACAAGCTAAATCCAACTGTTTTTTAAAAATTTCTATCTGTTTATCTCTTGTATCTTTTGTATAATGATAGTCTAATCCTATTTCCCCTATTCCAACAATTTTTGGATTGGTTATATTTTCCTCTAAGAAAATTAAAAAATCATCTGTATAATGTTCTATTTCTTCTGGATGGAACCCAATAACTCCATAAATAGCAGGGTTGTCCTTTATTAATTCTAAGACATGCATCGAACTTTTGGTATCCACCCCTGCTGCTATCATTATATTCTCCCCCATATGCTTTATGACTTGTTCTACATCTTTATATAAATGTTCATCTAAATGACAATGTGTATCAATCATTTTGATCCTCTCCCATCGATAAATTCTTTTTATAAAATTTTAATCCAATTTTACATAATCATTATACCATGAATAAATTTTTATTTTTCTTACTATTTTCTGAATCGATTTAAAAAATGATGTTTCTGTCCTAGATAAGGCATGATATTACTTAAAACACTAGATAATACATTATTTTTATCTCTATTTTCAATACTATCATGCAGAAACGAGGACAATGCGAAAAAGATTTGAAAAGTTAGAAAATGTCCATCTTATGTAAAAGAAGAAATTAAAAATGGACAGTATCTTACACTTTTATTGACACATTTTTATTAATTAAAAAGAAGAAATGTATATCTAGTGTTTTATTTATAAAAAGTAAGTCTTTTCAAGATTTTTTACTGCGTTATTTATACACAAAATGATTAAAATACGACCAATTCTTAAAAAATTCTACTTCCATTTTAATTACTCATCAAAATCAATTTTCTATAATATATAATAAATTTTAAAAAAAGGAAAACATTCCTGCTTCCCATTTTTTATTTTACTTCTACTTTTCTAACGAATTTAACTTCTTTTTCATCTTTGTCAAAGGCAACAATGGCAATTTCATATTCCCCAACTGGTAAAGTATAGTTTTGTACCTTAATTGTTACTTTCTTTGGCATTGAATTATCTATGACATATAATAACTTACTTGGTAAAGAGCCTGCCCCTGCTACAGATATTGTAACATCATTGGACTCTATGTTATATAATATTTCTTCATTAAATTCAATTTCAAAGAAGTTATTATTTGTAAATTTGAAATCTACAATTTGTAATGTACTCTCTGGTTTTGGTGGTTCTGGTTCTACATATTCTGGAATCTTGTAGTGATCCACAAAACCAACTCGATAATTTCCAACTTCATCAACAAATAGTGCCCAAATTCTAGTATTTCTAGTTACACTAATATTGCTTAAATCCAATGTAATCGTATTAGAACCTGCATATAGTGACTGTGTAGAGCTTTCTACTTTTCCTGTTATGACATCAGACGCAAATGGAGTTGATGTATTATAATCATAAATACCTCCATTCCATTCATAAACGCCATAATAGACTGTCCCTGCCTCATCTGAATTAAATGTAAATTTTGCGGTTGTTTGTGAATCTCTAACCACGCCATCCACTGCGCCTGTTATGACTGGTGGATTCATATGAGTTGCAAAACTTTTTTCAATTTTTTCATTTTCAGAAACTTGTACTTTAACTGTATATTCATTATCTTTATGTCCATAGTTATCTGGTATTACTATAATATAAGTTAGTAAATCAGGACTCACATAGAAAGTAGCACCCTTCGTCGTTAAACTACTATCACTTGGACAATGAATTTCAAAATCTTGTAAAGTTAGTTCTTTCTCTGGAATACGATTGAGTTTAAAGACGAAACGATTAGAAACTTCTTCTTTAGCATATACAATTTCATATTTGCTTGACTCTGTTTTTTTAATCTCACTTTCAATAATAAAAGGTCCATTTACAGCGGATAGATTAGAGAAGTATCCCTCGATTACATAAGATAGGCGATAAGACTTTCCTTGCTCTAAATCATTTATTTCTATAGAATTGAATCCAACTTTTACGGATGCTACCTTCCCATTTTCTTTTATATCTAATGCACTCATCGCACTTTTTTTGGTTGCTTCCTCTAAAATATAATAAATGGTTCCACCTTCGTCTACACCATATAGTTTTAAATTCGCCTTTGTATCAGAAACTCGTTCTGTAACTACATCTGTAACCGTTGGATTTGCATAGTCAGTAGCAAAATCTTTACTAATAATATTTCCTGTAGGCAAAGTTATATAAAGTCCATAAGAACTATTTTTATAATAAGATGTAGTTATTGTATACGTTGTATCATCTTTCGTTTCTAAATGGAATAAGTGAATGCTTTTTCCAGCATTACAAATTACAGATAGATTTTCTAAGGTTAATTTTACTGGTTCACTTAAAGTAAACGTCACACTTCCTTGTGTTTTCGATTTCACATCGACAATTCGAATTTGTGATTCTTTACGAATTAAATAATCTACATTCTCTCCCACTTCTGTTATTTGCGCTACATCAGTATAAATTCTTGTATTATTCGCATTAATCTTTGTATTTGTAATGTTTCCATTTCCAGATACGACTGTATTTTCGCCTTGATTATCAAAATGTGTAATTGTATTTCCACCACTAATTCGAATGGTACTACTTTTTGTATTCACTAAGTTCGTTACTGAGGCATTAATATTGATTTCTGTCCCATTTCCTAAATTTTGAACTGTAGTAGCGTTTTTATTTATAGCAACTACACCACTTGTATTTAATTTTACTGTTTCACTAGGTATATTCAATACGACTTCTTCTGTATTATTTATAGTAATATTAGAAACCGTTGTGGTCCCATTAATCTCGACATTACTAGAAATAGAAATTTGATTCACACCACTTTCTTCGAAATTTATCGTCGCTCCCTGTAATACTTTATTTCTATTTTGTATAGCTCTTCCCTTAGATGAGAAAGTCTGTATACCATCTGTAACCAACAGGTTTGACATATTAGAATTAACAATATCCAATTGATATTTTCCTGGTTGAACTAAAGTTAAATCCTCTTTTATCGTCACATGATCGAGTACAATTTTGGCATTTTCATCTATACCAGAAATCGTAATTGTATTATATTGTTTATTTTCTACTCTATATACTCCATTATTTAACATACTATTTGTAATCAACAAATCAGTAACGGTTTCTTCATCAGGTACTTCTGGAATGTCTGGCTCTTCTGGATTTTCTGGTACATTTGGTTTTTCTGGTTCTTCCGGTTGTTCTGGTATATTTGGTTTTTCTGGCTCTTTTGGCACATTTGGTTTTTTGTTTCCACTTGTTGAAGAATCTGGTTTTTTATTCTCAGATGAATTGGTATATGATGGTTTTTCTATATCATCCAATACTTCTTGTGGTTCATCCATCTCTTCTTCTCTTTCAGATACATCTTCTTCTTTATCCTCTTCATCCTCAATCTCTAAATCCTCTTGTTGATCCTTTTTCTTATCATCATTTTTATCTGATTCCTGTTCATTTGTTTGCAATTCTTTATTATTTTGACTCATATAATAAGTCGTTATTCCACCTGTTACTCCTCCAAAACAAAGAATAGCAACAAGTATTTTTATCCATTTTGTATTTTTCATAAAATCTTCACCCCTCACTTCGATATTATTCTGTCATATTTTCGACAAATTGTCAAGAAGATAGAAACCTTCTGTAAAGCCCTAAACTTCTATACATGAGAAATGCTGAAAATGGCATTCTCTTAAAATCAATTTATGATATTCTTTTTTAAAAGTGTATGCTTTTTCAATATCGAATCGTTAAATTTAGAGAAACTAAAAAGAATAGAATTTTCATCTACTCTTTACACTTAACTTTCTAGCCACATCGCTCCTATTTCAATCGTTCCACCCTTACACCACGTGCGAAGAGCTGGATAATAACTTCCACTTACCCCCGCTATATTATAACGAAGCTTTTGTGGTCTTGAGCTTTGAGCAAAAGAACCTATCGCATTGCCTTCATTCCCTAAATTATTTCCAACATTTCCAGTATAAGGAGCGTAGTGAGCATTTCCTGCCACTGTTGCACTATCAATGATTACTCCAAAGGTTGAATAGCTTCCAAAATTTACCTTATAGCCTAAAGTGATTCCTCCAACACAGTAACTAGAAGAAGTTGTTACACTTCTTTGTACCACCATTTTCTCTTTTTGATAGGAAATAGATGTACGAGAATTTGTTTCATTCCATGTTGTTAATCCAAACGTACCCATATAACTCGCATTCGGCATATAACCGTACCAATAAATAGGGAATACCTCTTTTCCCTCATATTCATGACGTACCTGTAATGTTTCTGGATCAAAATATATTTTTAAATCGTGATAAACATAGGTCATTTCTCCTCCAGTAAAACTTCCCTTTGTAGCATGTTCATATAAAAAATCCAAAGCGGTTTTTACATTATCTACCTTAAACGTCGTATTTTCAGGTTCAAATGCAACATCTTTTGCGTTAATAATTGCTGCATAAACTGTGACTGTACTAAAAAGGATTCCCCCTAAAATAAAACAGAAAATATTACTTTTGAATATTTTTTTCATTTGTTCTCCTACCCATCTCATAACATCTAATCCCTCTTTATAAACTTTTAACTTTCTTTTACAATCTTTTTATACAACTCATTTAAAGCACAATTGACCTCTTCACAATGAGTATATTCTTCATTACTATACTCAATTCGATTTAATTCTAAAGCGTCACTCTTTTTGCACTCTACTCGATTATTAGGCGTATCTTTATTTGTGCATATATAGTCTCTCATAGAAGGAAAGGAAACATTTTCAATAATAATGAAATACTTAGCGGATATATCTTCTTGTTCTAAATACCAAGTACCTTGAAAAGGTTTTTCACCCAATACTTTTATATCTGTGACCACTCCATTTGTTATCTGTGTATCTTTCTCATTCAAAACATTCGTAATGTACTTTTCATTAATGGCTTCAATTAATCCATAACAACTATCTTCTAAAGCTTTTATTCTCGATTTCCATATCAAACTTAATATAGTGGGAATGGCAATAAATGCAATTATGGCTAGTATCACAACAACTGCCAAAAGTTCTATCAAAGTAAATCCTCTCTCATTTTTCATACCAATTCTTCCTCTATTCTATATTTATTATACAATAAGAAAATTACAATTACAATGTACTTAGAAAAATAAAGAAGTCTTTTTTATATTTTACATCTCTTTTGAATTTCTAGATGTTAGAATTTGTCTTTCTTCACATATTTTTGTTGCTAAAGCAAGTCTACTTTGTATATATTTTTCTATTTTTTCCAAAGACATATTCGGATTTTTCTTTAAACGATATCGCATTAAATCATAAACAAATTCTTCTTTTGTTCCTGTTTCTTCCACATAAAAATCTAGTAGTCTTAACTCACTTTCATCTGTTTGAGAGAAATTTCCATTCTCCCTCATTGATCCATTAATGATTGTTTTATATAAATCATCGACGACTTTTATATCCACCTTTTCTTGTAACATCTGGTTTCTATCTTCTAATAGCTGGAGTATATGTTTCTTTTTTCCTTCTTTATCAAAACCTAAATGATAGATAGGATATTTTTCAAGTACTTCTATATGATCCTGTAGGTAAACACTACTACAAAGTTTCATCACTTTTATATTTTCTTTCTTTTCTCCAAACACAATCATTTCATTATTATAAAAATTTGTATTATATTGATTAAGAAGGGAATCTATTTTCTCTTGATTATAAAAGTCCATAATATGGCTATTATATTTTTTTATGAATTCGATAGCGAGTAGTAATCCATTTCGATTTGCGTAGTTTTCTCCAAGTAAATAGTCATAGTTTTTAAGGTAAAATTTTGAATCAACGTTTCTCGTTAACTTTTCAAGTGCTATAATGTATTGTTCTTTTGTCCAAGGAATTCCATCTTTTGAAGCATTTTTTCTTTGTAATAACAAATCTACTTTTGCATGGGTTACTTCATGACCTATTGTTTGTAGTCCAAATAAAAGGGAATTACATTTTCCACTACTTAACATGTTAACTAATTTTGGAGAAAAATGAATAGAAAAAGTACCATCTTCTAAAGAATTGCAAGAGGCAAAACTATCGGAATCATTTTCTTTTTCATAGTCTTCTTTTCCTAACACAAAAATATGAACAAAATCTTGTATTCCAAATATATGAGCAACCCATCTAGAAACGAAATTTATAACAAAAATAGAGTCTTCTTCACTCCAAGCTCCTATTTTTTCTGTCATCAACTCACGAATGACGAATTCCACCAAAAACCTCTCACTTTTATCAGATAGATTTAATGTATCCCAATGTGTACTACACCAATCTTTTGCCAATTTAAAAATATCCTGATAATTTTTATTCCTTAACGCATCTGTTTGTATATATGTTATTAGTTCAACAGCACTCATATTTCTTTCCCCTATCTTAATCATTACTTTCTATTTTTATAACATATTTTACATTAAAATGCAATTTTGAATATTCTAGACAAAAAAAGCAATATTCTTTCTTATGCACAGAAAATTGCCTACTCACTAAACTTTTTTATTTATATTTCTTTTGTTCTTCTTACCAAATAGATTCGAAAAATATAGATAAATAAAACAATTAAATATAATGCATCAATTAATTTTTTGTAAATAATGGCATTACTGAGAATTACAAAACAAACGACTACGAGTGCAAATACAACATACTGCTTGTCTGTGATTTTCAAAATGAATACCTCCTTATTTTCCACAACACATCGAATATATCACATATGAAAAAAGATGAAAAGCTAGTTTCAAAATTTTCTATCTACAAATACCGACACTTTACACATATTTCGTAAAGACTCGTATTTCTTCTTCCTATTTATCGTTAAAAACTTTTGCAAACTTCTTCTATTTTCATGTTATAAAAAAATAGAATTCTAGATTCTATCTTCTTCAATAAGTATTCTATAGCTTAACGATTATTTTGTTAAATATTCTTTTTTTGTATAAGTTCCTCTAATTTCTTCTCCTTATCAATACGTACAAAGAGCACTTCAGGATCGTTTATGATTAATCCTTCTGGAATTCCTTTAAAATTAATAGAGTCAATTCCCTTGTTTTCTAAATTTAATTGTTCAAAAATACGTTTTGATGTATCTGGTAAATAGGCCTCTAATAAAATAGCTCCACTACGAATCGATTCTAAGAGATTATATAGAACCGTTCTTAAACGGTCTTGTTTTTCCTCTTCTTTCGCTAAAACCCATGGCATAGTTTCATCAATATATTTATTACATCTTCGAAATAAATCAAAGATAAGATCGATCGCATCCGCTATTTTTAAATCATTCATTTTTTCTTCAACTTTCTTAGGTGTTTGTAAAACAAGGGTTTTTAATTCTTCATCTATCGCTTCATCAACATGAGGATTTGTAACAACTCCATCAAAATATTTTTTAGACATAGAAAGAGTACGATTTACCAAATTTCCTAGAGTGTTTGCTAAATCGGAATTTATACGTTCTATAAAAAGATCATATGTAAATGTACCATCAGATGCATATGGGATTTCATGCAACATATAATAACGGACAGCATCAACACCAAATTCACGTACTAAATCATCGGCATAAACAATATTTCCTTTTGACTTACTCATTTTATCCGAATTAAATAAAATCCATGGATGTCCAAAAATCTGTTTTGGAAGTGGTAAATCTAGAGCCATTAACATGATTGGCCAATAAATAGTATGAAAACGTAAAATATCTTTCCCTATTAAATGAATATCTGCTGGCCAGTATTTCTTAAAAGCATCACTTTGCTTTTCTAAATCATATCCTAGAAAAGTAATATAGTTACTTAATGCATCAATCCATACATAAATTACATGATTCTCATCAAAAGAAACGGGAACTCCCCACTTAAAAGAAGTTCTAGATACACATAAATCTTGTAAACCCGGTTTAATGAAATTGTGAATAATCTCATTTTTTCTTGCTTCTGGTTTTATAAATTCATCGTGATTCATAATGTACTCTTCAAGTTTTTTCGCATATTTATCTAATTTAAAGAAGTAAGCTTCTTCGTTCGCAATTGCTACTTCTCTTCCACAGTCAGGACATTTCCCATCAACGAGTTGTGATTCTGTCCAAAACGATTCACAAGGTGTACAATAAAGTCCTTCATATTGTCCTTTATAAATATCGCCTTTCTCATAAAGCTTTTTAAATATTTTAGAAACAACTTCTTCATGTTTTTTATCTGTCGTACGAACAAATTTATCATAACTTGTATTCATTACATCCCAAATTCCTTGAATTTCTTTGACTATGCTATCGACATATTCTTGTGGACTTACTCCTTTTTCTTTTGCCTTTAATTCAATTTTTTGTCCATGTTCATCTGTTCCAGTTTGAAAATATACGTCATATCCTGTCATTCTCTTATAACGAGCAATTGCATCTGCCAAAACAATTTCATATGTATTTCCAATATGAGGCTTTGCAGACGTATAAGCTATTGCGGTTGAAATATAAAATTTTTCTTTCATCTTTATCACCTTTCTAAACAAAAAAACGACCAATTCAAAGGACGAACTAGCCGTGGTACCACCTTACTTTGTGAAAAATCACCTTAAATACTTAACGCGTATCCACGTTTTCTACTACCTATCGTAGAAACTGTTCCAGAACCATTTCAAATAGCTTTCTTTATCTATCTTCCACCATGTATAGACTCTCTTTAAAATACTACTATTCTTCTTTCCTTCATCACATTATCTAAAAAAATTATAACATGCTTTTTTCTATTCTTCAAGATATTTCATAAAAAATTCAGTTGCAATACGAGCAATTTTTTGTTCAGTTTCTGTGATTGGATCTCCTGTTGAAAAAATAATAAATAAGCCTTCTACTTCTCCTTCTACACAAATTGGTTCAATAACATACGTACATTCTACTTTTTGATCTTCTAAAAAATGAATTTCTTTTTTATGTTTTTCTAAAATATTATTTCTACGTTCAATAAAAGCGGTTACTTCTTCATCTATTTTCTTCTCTAAATACTCTTTCTTACATTCTCCAGAGGCTGCAATAATATGGTCCTTATCTGTAACAAGAATATTATTTTTTAAAAGAGAATAAATAGAATCGGTAAAACGTTGGGCAAAATCTTTAATATTTTTTAAAGAAGAGTATTTTCTGAGCATGATCTCTTCATTTTCCGTAATATAAATTTCAATACTATCTCCTTCACGAATGTGTAGATTTTTTCGTATTTCTTTTGGAATGACAATTCTTCCTAACTCATCAATTCTTCGAAATATGCCTGTTGCCTTCATAAAAACCTTCTTTCTATATTTCAATTTAACTCCTATTTTGTGTCTTTCTCTTATCTAAAATGGAACATTCTTTTTATAGTTTGTTAAAAATACCTTTAATTATACGAAACAAAAACATTTTTTTATGGTATAATGACTTGGTTAGGAGTGATTTTTCATGGAAAAAGTTTATATTTTTGGACACAGAAAACCAGATACAGATAGTGTAACTTCTGCTATTGCTCTTTCTTATCTTAAAAATCAACTAGGTATGGACACGGAACCACGTGTTTTAGGAGATATTAATAATGAAACAAAATATGTACTCAATTATTTTGAAATTGCGGAACCGAAATACCTAAATGATGTAAAATTACAAATTAAAGATGTGAACTATCACAAAGAATATACGATTGATGAGAAAGTAAGTATTAAAGATGCTTATGACTATATGACAGAAAAAGAAATTACTGGTGTACCGATCATTCGAAATAATAAATTCTTAAATTTAGTTACCGTAAAAATGATTACAAAGCATCTAATTAATAACGATGTAAAATTTTTAGAAACATCTTTTGATAATATTTTAAAAACATTACAAGCTGAAGAGATTTTAAGATTTGATGAGGAAATTAAAGGAAACATATCCGTTGCATCTTATCGAAGCACCACTTTTATGAATAGTGTTTTTCTAGGAGAAAATGATATTTTAGTAGTAGGAGATCGACATAGTATTATTGAATATGCTATTCTTAATAAAGTAAAATTAATTGTTTTAACAGGAGATAGTTATATAAAAGAAGAACATATTAAAATGGCAAAGGAAAATAAAGTAAATATTATAAGAACTAAAAAAGACACATTTACATCAGCACAATTAATCAGTCTTAGTAATTATATTTATACATTAACAGAAAAAAATACCCCTTATACCTTTGACTATAATGATTACTACGATGACTTTGTAGAGAAAAGTTATAAACTAAGACATAATAATTATCCTGTTGTTGATAAAGAAAACAATTGTTATGGACTTATTCGTATTACCGATATTGATGATAAACAAAAAAAGAAAATTATTTTAGTGGACCATAATGAAAAAGATCAAACCGTTGAAGGGATTGAAGAAGCTGAAATTTTAGAGATTATTGACCATCATAAAATTGGAAATTTCTCTTCAATTATGCCAATTAGTTTTCGGAATATGCCTGTTGGAAGTACCAATACAATTATTTATAGAATGTTTGAGGAAAATAACATTGCCATTCCGAAAAAAATTGCTGGGTGTATGGTATCTGGAATTTTGTCCGATACACTTTTATTTAAATCCCCTACAACAACCGAACTTGATCGCTTTGTAGCAGAAGAACTTGCAAAAATTGCAGAAGTAAAGGCAGAAGATTATGGGTTTGAAATGTTAAAAGCAGGGGCTAGTTTAGAAGGAAAAACCTTAGAAGAAATTGTATATACTGACTTTAAAAATTTCAATGTAGATAGTAAAAAAATCGCGGTTTGTCAAATCTTTATTATTGATTATGAAGCGATTAAAAAGAAAGAAAAAGAATACATTGAATTATTAAATACAATTGCAAAAAATAACGAATATACACTTGTTTGTTTCTTAGTAACCGATATTATTAATAATGGTTCTTATATCTACTTTAATGAAGAGGCAGAAGAGACTCTAAAAAAATGTTTTGATAAAGAAGAATTCAAACAAGGTATTTACATGGAGAATATCGTATCTAGAAAAAAACAAGTTATACCAGCTATTGTCAATTATTTAGAAAAAAATTAAAACCTAGAAATGCAAACTAGGTTTTTTCTATTATAGAGTTTTATTTATAGTATGAATAGGTTTCATCTTTGTTATTCTTAAAATGGGAAGGATTCCTATGAAAATAGTTAATCCAAAATAGTAAAAAAAGAGAAAATAATAATTATCTTTTCCCATATAAAATGGGCGAATATTGGAGTCAAATGTTTTCTTATAATACGTATTGATTATAGGAAAGAAAGAATGACTACAAAAGAGAGTAAGCAAAAGAAAAGAAACAATCACAATCCCCATCACGACATAAATCATCTTTAGAATATCCTTATTCTCTACCCCTAAGGCTTTTAAAATTCCTATCGTTTTTTTTGAATCCATGATATAAGTTAAAAGAAAATAGATAAAAAGAAGCCCTGTAAAAGTAAGAAATAGATAAAAGAACAAATTGATAAGAAATTTGTATTGCAAAAGCCAATGAGAATAAGTATTTAAATCACTTAGATAAGGACTAAAAATAGTATAATTTTCTCCTAATTTTTTCACGTCTATATTTTCTATAGGAGATAAAATTCCCACTTTTTGATAAGTAAAATCTTCATAAGAAGATAATAATTTTTTAGAAAAAAGAGTGGATTGATTATCAAAATAAGAAAATCCTGTGACGCCAATTACTTCTACGTCATATTGTTTAGTAGGCCTCATATCTTGTCCATCTATATAAACTTCTACATCTTCATAAATAGAAAATGTTCCTTTTTGATGTATATATTTTTTTAAATCCATTTGTTCAATAAAATGTTTTTCGGCTTCATAAAAATCTTTAAAAGAATGGTTTTGAATATCGTTTTCTATTTGTTCTAAATAAGCAAGTTTATCTGGAAAAATATCCACTATGTTTAAAATCACTTGATTTTCATTTAATGTAGAAGTCTTTTTCCATGTAGTTCCATCATAATATTCTATCTTTTCATGAAGTAAATCATTGTTTTGAATCATTTTCTTTAGGTTTGCTAATTTAAAAATATATTGGTTGTTTGAATTTAAACCAATACGAGTTTGTCCTTTTAATGAGGAAATAAAATTCGTTTTGGCATAAATTTTATCTTCATTTTCCTTTATAATTCCTGTAATTTTAATTGTATCTCCTCCAAAGAGATAAACTTTATTTAAAAGATTTTCATATTCTTTAGGAAATTGAATGTGCCCCATAGAATCATATACACCATATTTTATCATTTTATCTGCTAAGCTTGTCGAAAGAACAACGTCATTGGATTGAACTGGAATTTCTCCTATCCATGTTTCATCAAAGGGAAAAGTTTCCACTTCAATAAACTCTACTTCATCGAAATTTTCTTCCTTAGAGAACTTATTTTCCATTTGTAAAGTATCTTCATTATGGAATAAAGATAGAAAAGTAGGATTCATCTGGTTTGCATAAACAATTCCTATTGGTTTTTCTAGTGTATTTTGAAGAAATGTAACATCATTTGTTTGTAAATTTCCTTTTGTTTTACGAATTTCAACCCTATTTTTTTTATCATTCTTTAAAATGTGTAAATGATTGGTATTTGCATCATAAGAATACATAACATAAACGACATTTAGAAGGAAACTAACTATAAATAATAAAAATATAGATAAAACGGCTTTTCCTTTACGATGAAATAATAATTTTTTCCCCAATTTAAATGCTTCAGAAAAAGGCAACTTCGCTTTTTTCTCTTGATAAATTCCTAGTTCATTTTCTAGTGTTTTTCCACTATCATTTACAATTCTTCCATCTTCTATTTCTATAATACGTTCTGCATATTCTAAGGCATACTCTCTATTATGAGTTACTAATACAACCAATACTTCTTTACTTATCTCTTTTAATAAAGACATAACTTCTCTTCCTGTTTTGTTATCGAGTGAACCTGTCGGTTCATCAGCACATATGACTTTTGGATTTTTTATAAGAATACGAGCAATAGCAACCCTTTGTTTCTCTCCCCCAGATAACTCATGGATTTTTCGGTTTTCATACCCTTCTAATCCTAACTTCATTAATAGTTCATACACTTGTTTTTTGCTCTTTCGCTTACCCTGTAATTGTGCTACTAAATGAATATTCTCATAAACGGTATATTCTTCTATCAAATAAAATTCTTGAAAAATAAATCCTACATAGCTATTTCTATATCGAGTAGAATCGTTTGAGTTAAAATTTTTTGTACTTTTTCTATCGACAATCATTTCACCAGAATCATAGGAGTCTAATCCACCTATTATATTCAATAAGGTACTTTTCCCACTCCCACTTGCACCTAAAATACAAATCATACCTTTATTTGGTAAACGTAAGTTCACTTCCTGTAAGGCTTGAACTTTTTGCTTTTCTATTTTATATTCTTTTCTTATATTTCTTAATTCTATCATAATTTTCTCCTAAATGATCCCTATACTTTATACCTATTATAACACATAGAAAATAAAAAAAGAGAATGGAATTACAATAACAAAAGTCTATTTTAGTTATAGAACAAGTTATTATAGAATCGAATTCTCTTTTAAAATTTACTTATCAATTACTCATTTCGAATGGCTTCTACTGGTTTTATTTTTAACATCCTTAAAATAGGCAGAAGGCTTGCTGTTATGGTAACAAGTAAATAAATAATGAATAATAAAACGATACGTATGTTAAAATAAAATAAAACAGTTTCTGACACATCATATATTCCATTTAGATAGTAGATTATTAATTTCATTCCAATGAAACTAAATACAAATAAAAGGAAGACTAAACCAATCATCTGAGTGAAAAATATTTTAAATATATCTTTTTTGGTCGTTCCAAACGCTCTTAAAATTCCAATATTTTTTTTATAATCTAAAACACTATTCATCATAAAATTACTGATTAACAATATAGATAAGCTTAAAAATACTATAAATAATAGGAGAAACATATTTCTAAAGCTAAGAAGATTCCTATAGATTCCTTCTGTAGAATAAATACTATTAATAACATATTCGCCATCATAAGGAAAAGTCGTAAAGATTTCCTTTAATTTTTCATCATCTTCCTCGTAGACAAGGATACGACTCAAACGAAAATAGTCTTCTTGATACTCTTTTAATACATTTTTTGCTACTAAATTTCTATAATTATTTGTTGTATCTATCAATCCTATAACTTTTAAATTTGTATACACTTTATCTGCTTGTTCTTTTTCTTTCACTAAATCATAAAATTCGGTTGTATTTTCATAAATTTCTAAGTTTAATTCTTTTCCAATAAGATTTTTTTGTGGCAATTGCTGTAAAAAAAATTCTTTTCTTACTTCTTCTTGTGAACGATTCGAATGTTTAGGTAAATAAGATTTTAATGATTCTTCATAATTTTCTGTAAAGTTATTAATATTTAATAAAACTTCATTCTCTTTTAAAGAATTGGTCTTTTTCCATTCAACACCATCATAATAAGTCACCATTTCATGGATATAATCGATTCCTACTAAATTTTGATTATCCATTTTTAATCGAATCACATGATGTAGAGTATCCAGTTTTCTATCTACGGGATATTTTAAGTTTTTAACAAATTCATGACTCATATATACTTTACTATAACTTTGTTCTTGCTTATTACGTAGTTCGTTTTCAATTGCCTTTACTTTAGGTGATGGTATATGAACTGCATCACCCAGTCTATATTTTTTTAATTCATCATAAATACGCAAGTCATAATGAATAATTCCAACAATCTTACATGAATTATAACTTCCAAATTGAAAGATTTTAGAAGAGTTTACAAGTTCTTCATAGCTTTTCGGATAATAAATCGTATCACTTTGATATTCATAAATTCCATATTTTATCATTAAATCTGCTACATAATTAGATATCATAATCTCACTATCTTGCGTTGGATAACGACCGATAATCGGTTCTTTAATTGGCAGTGTATTCTTTATAGATTCTAGTTCTACAAAATCTAAATGCATATGGTTGTTTGTATATAAATCTGTTGGTTCTTCTTCCAAATCATTGAATATATCTTTTTGAATATATACATTGATATTAAAAAAGGAAGCGACATCTACATCTTCATCAATTTCATATAATGGATACGAGGCACTATTTAATTTTGATTGTATATACTCTTTATCTTCATGTTTTAATGGAAAAGGATATCGATTGGTTATTTCTTTACTATGCTTGGATTTATCAATTTCTATTGTATCGATTTTCTTATTTTTTAGTATTTTAAAGTGTTGTTCATCAATATCATAAGTTAAACCAAAATATACATAAATTAAAAACATACTAGAAATTGTCATTAATAAAATAGAGATACCTAATCTAATTTTATGATGAAATAATAATTTTCTACCTAGTTTAAACGCATATTTAAAAGGAAGTTTCGCTTTCTTACTTTGGTATTTCCCACTCTCTTCTAAAAAGTCTACTCCCTCTTCTTTTATAATTTTTCCATCCTCTACTTCAATTATTCGATCTGCATACTTTAAAGCATATTCTCGATTATGGGTAACGAATACGACAAGTATTTCTCTACTTATTTCTTTTAATAAGGACATAACGTCGCTACCCGTTTTGCTATCTAGTGAACCTGTTGGTTCATCTGCTAAAATCATCTTTGGTTTTTTTACTAAAGCTCGAGCAATCCCGACTCTTTGTTTCTCTCCTCCAGATAATTCATATATTTTTCGATTTTCATACCCTTCTAATCCTAATTTATTTAATATTTCTTGAATATATTTTTTACTTTCTCTTCCACTTTGCAATTGCTCTACTAAAGCAATATTCTCATAGACAGTATATTCTTCGATTAAATGAAACTCCTGAAAAATAAAACTTACGTAACTATTTCTATATTTCTCATATTCCGTTTCATGAAATGTTTTTGTATTTTTTCCATCGACAATCATTTCACCAGAATCATAGGAATCTAATCCACCTATTATATTC
>CAJTSN010000001.1:37705-60853 GCA_910578745.1 uncultured Bacilli bacterium | reverse complement strand
AACGTAAGTTCACTTCCTGTAAGGCTTGTACCCTATGCTTCTTTCTTTTGTATTCCTTTTTTATATGCCTTAATTCTATCATATATGCACTTCCTTCTACAGAATAATCAATTTCTCTTCCAAATTACCCTTGATAGCAACGATTCTATACACTAGTGAAATTATAAAATCGTATTCTATTATTGAAACGATTTTTAAAGCACTAAAAAGGATAGAATCTTCTATTTCGTTATGTTAATTCATTTTTTCTATATCTATGAGTCCCTCAAAAAAGTTTAAATTTTTCATAATACGAATATCATAATTTTTATTGACATTATTAAAATATTCCTGTTGCTTATTAAGTTTATACATATTTTTATCGATATCAATAGAGACACTTATATCTATTTTCTTTTTTATGTATAAGTAAGCTTTATCTCCAATTTTAACTTCTGAATGATCTTTTCTAAAAATTCCTACATTCGTAAAGGTATGATTCGATAAAGTATATCCTTGTTGGTAATGACATATAGAATAGTCACCATAAGTAAAATAGAAATCATTCCCCATTTTAACAACTGGATAAATTCTATAATCTTTCGTTTTATATCCAAATTGTTCAGTATACCCATAGCTAACGACTATTAAATCTTCTATTACACATTCTACTGGTGACCCATTAATAAAATATTTTAATCGTTTAATGTGCATCTTATAATAAATCAAATCAACGATTAGAAATAATAAAATGTTGATTACAATTAAAATTACCTTTATCATTGTATCACTAAAGAACTTACAAATAAAAATACTAAATAAAGAAAAAGGAAAAATTTGAAAAAGAAGTAGAATCACAAATGCAATTTCCTTATTTTTAATTAAATACCTAATGTTATTGTTATTCTTCATTTTTATTTTATCCCCTCTCATTCTTATTTTTTCTATCCATTTTATATAGTAAAAGATTTCAAAATTTTAATTTTCTTCTTTCCTACACTTTTCTAAAACATTCATTAAATCAATTAGATAATAGATAAAATGTTTTTCCAATTTAACAATATCAAGAATTATTAAAAGTTGTTTTCCTTGATGTCCAAAGCGAAACATTTTACTAATGGACAAAATTTCTAAGAATAAACTTTGACCGTCTAAAGAAGCTCCCAATTCTTCTGGAATGGTAATTTCGATAAAATTGGTTGTTTGTCTAACTCGTTTAATATGCAATTTTTTTGCTAATTTCTCGAACCATTCCTCATACATATAAATAACTAAAGCATCACTGATTTTACCGAAACGATCCTCCAATTCATTTTTTACTTCTAGTAATTTATCGTAAGAGTCAATGGTGTTAATCTTTTTATGAATTTCTATCTTAATGTCGGTATCCGTTACATAATCATCTGTAATTGCGGTTTCTACATCTAATAGAGGCTGTTCACTTTCTTCTTCTGTTTCGACCTTTTTTCCATGTAACCGATCGACTTCTTCATTTAACATTTTTAAATAAAGTTCAATTCCGACTGTATCAATATACCCAGCTTGTTCACTACCTAAAATATCGCCGGCTCCACGAATCGATAAATCACGCATAGCAATGGAAAAACCACTTCCCAGTTCCGTAAATTCTTTAATAACTTGTAATCTTTTATTCGAAACATCACTTAGTGTTTTCCCTTTTGTATACATTAAATAGCAATAAGCAATTTTGTCACTACGTCCTACGCGTCCTCTTATTTGATAAAGTTGAGACAAACCAAAGCGATCAGCATCCATAATACATAATGTATTTACATTTGGAATATCAATTCCTGTTTCAATAATGGTTGTACATAAAAGGACATCGTATTCTTTTTGAATAAATTTCTTCATGATATTTTCGAGTTCATTTTTTGATAATTGACCATGGGCATATACAATTCGTGATTCTGGTACAAGTCTTTCCATTTCTTTTTGCTTTTGTTCCATATCTGCAACATGATTATATAAAATAAATACTTGTCCATTACGCGCTAATTCCTTGTAGATGGCATCTTTAATGATGGCATTATTTTCTTCAAGTACATAAGTTTGAATCGGAAAGCGATTCACTGGAGGGGTTTCTAGTAAGGATAGACTACGAATCCCTGTCATCGACATTTGCAATGTCCTTGGAATAGGGGTTGCAGATAGAGTCAAAATATCAATATTTGTCTTTAATTCTTTTATTTTCTCTTTATGTTTTACTCCAAAACGTTGCTCTTCATCCACAACAAGCAAACCTAGTTTATGATAGTGAACATCATTACTAAGTAAGCGGTGTGTTCCAATAATAATATCAATTTTCCCTTTTTCTAGATCTTCTAATGTTTCTTTTACCTTTTTTGGTGGAACGAATCGATTTAAAATAGCAATTCGAATGGGGAAACCCTCAAATCGTTTTAATGCATTTTGATAATGCTGATCTGATAAAATCGTTGTTGGACAAAGATATGCCGCTTGATAACCTGAGGCAACGGCTTTAAACATTGCCCGAAAAGCAAGTTCTGTTTTTCCATATCCAACATCTCCACAAACAAGTCGGTCCATCGGCTTTTTGTTTTCCATATCCCCTTTAATTTCTTCCATAACCCGCAATTGATCTTTTGTTTCTTCATAAGGAAAATTACTTTCAAAAATGGCTTGTTCTTCAATATCCGGTGAAAATTGAATTCCAACCGTTGATTCACGTATCGCATATAATTCTAGTAGTTTGCCTGCAATATTTTCTATCTTTTTTCGTACCTTTAATTTGGTTTTTTCCCATTCTGTACTTCCTAGTTTATTAATTTTAGGAACAAGAGATTCATTTGAAGAATATTTACTTATAAAATCAATTTTTTCAACTGGAATATACAGTTTATCCCCATCACGATATTCAATTTGTAAATAGTCTTTTTTTATTCCATTTTTCACGAGGGTTTTCAGTCCATTATATCGACCAATCCCATGTACTGAATGAACAATATAATCTCCTATATTTAATTTTGTGATATCTTTAATTTTACTTCCATATTGGAAATTCGTTTTATATTTTGCGGATTTACTATTATCATGAAATAAATCTGTTTCACTAAGGACAACATAATTTTCATATAAAAATCCCATTTCTAATGGATGTATAATCAAATTTATTTTTCCTTCATAAATTTGATCTTCATTTGTAAAAACAGTTTTCTCCTCTTTAAGCAAATCCGTTAGATGATTGACTTGATAGCGATTCTTTAAGCAACAAATCACTGTTTTATTCTCTTTCAAGTATTTTGTAAGTGTGACTTCTAAAGGTGCGATTTTCCGGAAGTTTTGGTCAATTTCGTGGCTTATATATTTTTGTGTATCTTTAACAGGAATTAAAGAGTTATCATCATTTTGAAAATAAATTTTCTCATAGTTGTCAATCTCTTCAAGAGAATGCATATATCTTTGTTCCTTATCTTCCAACGCATCTTCTCTATATCTTTGTATATCTTCTGTCAACAATTCGTAATTTGACATAAATGACGTATAATCATTGTAAATAATAATTGGTTGTTCCAAATATGCACTAATCATCGAAATTTCTGTATATTTATACAAATTCTTTTGCTTAAAGGAATCAATTTCCTGATCTGCTGGAACAAGAAATTCGGTATAGGGTGGAATCGTCACACATTCTATTTCTTCTAAAGTTCTCTGTGTTTCTACATCAAAAGTTCTTATCGATTCAATTTCATCACCCCAAAATTCAATTCGAATCGGATTTTCAAAAGAAAGAGGAAAAAGATCGAGAACAAATCCTCTTATCGCCATCTCACCTGTCTTTGTCACCACTGTTTCACGATGATAACCAATATTCCCTATTTTGTCACTAATTTCACTGAAAGAATATTCTCTTCCTTTTTCTAAAGAAACATAAGAATTTTTATATTGCTCTTTCGTAGGCAAAAAGCGAAGATAACCCATCATATTGGTAACAACAATTTGTAGTTTATTGTCCATTAAACGATTTAAAGTTTCTAGTCTTGTAACCATGAATTCAGGACTAATAGCGAGTGCTTCACTTGTTAAAAATTCATCCATTGGAAACAAAAAAACAGAATTCGTAAAATTCATAAGCATTTGATACATCTGATTTGCTTCAAATAAAGTACTTGTTACAAGTAAAATCGAAGTTCTTTTTTTCTCAAATAAATTATAAATATAAAGAGACTGCAATTGTTTTGTTAAACCTATAATTTTATGATTCGTATCTTGTACTTCAAATAATTGTTTAAATATTTGCATTTTCTATCCTCCTAACACAAAAAAGAAATATTCCTATTTCTTATTATATTTACTCATGACACTGTCAAAAGATAAATTTAAATAATCCATAAAGATCTCTGGAATTAAAGAAAGAGTTTCTTCTAATATTTTTTTTTCATCTTCCCTAAATTTTCCTAAAACATAATCTTTTGTATCTTCTTTTTTATTGTTTGAAATTCCTATTTTTAATCGTTTATACTCCTTTGTACCTAAATGATTTTCAATATTCTTAAGCCCATTATGTCCACCACTTGAACCTTTATACTTTAATTTAATTTTTCCAGTTGGCATATCTAAATCATCACTAATGACGAATAAATCACAAGGAGATATTTTATAAAACCGAAGAAAGGCAGCAATAACTTCTCCTGATAAATTCATATATTTTTCTGGTTTCACTAATATTATTTTCTCGTTATTATATAGAAGTTCTGCATACGAACCATTAAATTTTTTTTTATCAAACTCTACATGAAAAGAAGCAGCGATTCTATCTAGGCACATAAAACCTATATTATGCCTCGTATTTTCATATTCTCGCCCAACATTTCCAAGACCTGCCACTAATTTCATCTAATCACCTCTATGGTATTCTTGATAAACTATGTTTTTATTCAGTCCTCTAAGATGAGCGACTTCTTTTATAGCCTCTTTAGAAGAATACCCTTGTTCTATAAAGGAACGTACATGTTCTAAAAGAGGAATCTCATCATAATTTTCTTCTTTTTTATATCCTTCTATAATTATAACAATTTCACCCTTGATGTCAACAAGCTCAGAGACGATACTTTCTAAATTTCCTCGATATATTTCCTCAAATTTCTTAGATATTTCCCGGGAAATGCTTATCTTTCTATTTCCCAAAACTTCCTGCATTATTTGCAATGTGTTTAATAGTCGATGAGGGGCTTCATAAAAAATTAAGGTCGCTTTTATTTTTTCTAAATCTTGAAGTTCCTTTCGTTGTTTTGTAGGTTTGCTATTTAAAAATCCATAAAATAAAAAGGGTGATGGATCAATTCCAGAGGTGATAAGAGCAGGAATCAAAGCCGTTGGTCCAGGTAATCCTACAACATTGTAATGATTTTGAATGGCTACCTTAACTAATTCATACCCCGGATCACTAATAATGGGAGTCCCTCGATCTGTCACAATTCCTACATCAAAACCATTTTTCAAATAAGATAAAATTTTATCTGTATTCTTTATCTCATTATAATTGTGGCTGGATATTAGCTTTTTTTTAATCTTTAAATGCTTTAAGAGTAACCCTGTTACTCTTGTATCTTCTGAAAAAATAACTTCAACTTTTTCTAAAGTATGAATGGACCGTAATGTAATATCTTCCATATTCCCTATTGGAGTTGGAATCAAGTATACTGTCGGACGATTATCATAGCTTTTCTGACTCACACAAACACCTTCTAACTAAAATTTTTTTGTATTTCTTCTGTATATTCTCCTTGCTCATTATATATATAAAGGGGTTCCTCAATTTTAAGTCCATCTCTTCCATTTTTTACAAATTCAAGTAAAATAATATTGGCTTCTTTTCCTTTTTTAGGATAGACAAATTGTATTCGTTTCGGCTCTAAATTATTTTTTTTCGCACACATCAATATTTCCATTAAACGTTCTGGTCGATGAACAATAGAAAGACTACCTCCATTTTTTAATAACTTTCTAGAACACAACATTAGTGTATCTAAATTTAGTGAAATTTCATGTCTTGCATATTGTTTATGTATATCTTCATTTATATTTGAATTTTCATTCATTTTAAAATAAGGAGGATTACAAGTTATCAAATCAAAACAGTCGGACTCTTGTCTTTTTGTATACTCTTTAATATCTTCACATATTATCGAAATTTGTTCTTCTAATTTGTTTTCATAAATCGATAACTTTCCAAGTTCATAGACATCTTTTTGTATCTCGACTCCTAAAATGGGAACTTTTGTTTTAGTAGATAATAGAATGGGAATGACTGCATTCCCTGTTCCTATGTCTAAAATTGTTTTTGTATCTTTTTTTATTTTCAAAAAATTAGGTAAAAGAACTGAATCAATCGAAAATTTAAACCATTCTTCATTTTGATAAATTTTCAAATGGGGAAAACCTAACAGATAATTAATTTTCTGCACAATTTTCCTCTACTATATTTCCATTTGTTAAAATAACCTTATACGTTCGATTTAAAATATCAATTTGAATGACTTTTCCTTTTCCCTCGTTTGTTTCCACTTCGCTACCTAATGTTGGCAACCCTTTTCTACATTCTTTATAACACTCATCTTCATACTTTAAGCAACACAAAAGTCGTCCACAAATTCCATTTATTTTTGATGGATTTAAAGATATATTTTGATTCTTCGCCATAGAAATTGATACAGAATCAAACTCATTCAAAAATCTTGAACAACATAAAGTTTGTCCACACGAACCATATCCTCCTATTTGTTTTGCTTTATCACGAACTCCTACTTGTCTTAATTCAATTCTCGTTTTATAAATAGAGGCAAGTTCCTTTGTTAATTCTCTAAAATCGATTCTTGACTCCGCATAAAATTTGAACATGAGTTGATCGCGATCAAAGGTGTAACTCGCATCTAATATTTTCATATCTAATTTGTGTTTATGCGCTAAAGCCTGACATTTTTTATAGGCCTCTTTTGCATCTTTGCAATTTTGTCTATGTGTATAATAATCTTGTTTTGTTGCCAATCTATAAATTGGTTTTAATTCTTTTTTTAGCTTGCTTGCATCTATAGGGTGAATATCAGTTACGACTTTTCCAAATTCTATACCTCGATCTGTTTTTACTAAAACATTATATCCTTTTTTCAGTTTGAAATTTTCTATAGCATAGTATTCCATTTTCCCATTTTCTTGCAAAGAGATTCCTACAATTTCTTTCACTATACATCACTCAGTTCTATAATTAATTTATCCAATAATAAAGCTATATTGGCATTATATTTTATATTTTCTTTTAACTCATTTATTATTTTAAGTTTTTGATTGATTTGCTTTATTGTATTTTTTTGCGCCAATTCATCTAGAAAAGACTGTGAGAACAAAAAAGGAGTCGTATGTAACTTAAATGCTAACATATCACGATATATATAAATCATAATGTCAAAGGCAAATTGATTCATTTCCTTTCCAGAAATTTGTTCATGCCATAATCTTTGAGAAAATAAAAGAGTATCTTCTTTTCTATTTTCTAAAGTTTTCACAAATTTTTCAATGATTTCCATTTTTTCTAGCATTTTTTCCTCTGTATCTATTATATCAGGAATTTCAAGATAAAATGAAACTTTCTGCATCATGTCGTCATCTAATGCATTTCTTTTTTTGCGAAAAGAAATAATTTGGCATCTCGACAATATGGTTTCCAACATTTGATATGCATTTTCTGTAAGTAAAATGGCCACTATATTTTCATTTGGTTCTTCTAAAAATTTTAAAATTGTATTGGCAGAAGAAGCATTTAGTTGATCTGCGTGATCAATTATATATATTTTTTTATTAGAAGCAACACTTTTCATACAAAATTCTTTTTGTAACTCATCTACTTGTTCTTTTTTTATCCACATACCATCAGGTTCGATTATTTTTAATTCAATAAAATTATTTTTATCAATATTTGTGCATTGCATACATTGGTTACATTTTTCATTATTCGTATATTTGTTTGGACAAAATAAAGACTTTGCAAATGCAATTGCCACTTTTTTTGCATCTTTATATCCATTTGTTTCAAATAGATAAGCATGACTGATTCGTTCTTGTTGAATTGCATTATTCAAAACTTTATATACGATTTGCTGACTTTCTTTATATTCATCTAACATAATACACCTATTTTCATTAAAAGATTAATTTCTTGATTAATATGAATGAAAAAAGAGCTGGAAAACCTAGAACACTGATAGTCCCAACTGTTATTACATTCATAGGAATTGTCATATTATAAGAGACGGTTATCATATTGTATCCATAGATAAGAAATCCACTAAACATAATCCTTTTAAGAGCGTTTATTATTTTTTTCATAGTATCACCACTACATTTTACGTTTAAGTGTACAAACTATGCTACATTTTTACGATCTTCTAAGGCCATTTCTAATGTTAAAGAATCAATATACTCCATATCAATTCCAATTGGTACACCATGTGCGATTTTAGAAACAACGACATTCATTCCTTCTAATAATTTTGATATGTATAAAGCGGTTGTTTCTCCTTCCACACTTGGCTTGACTGCTATAATCACTTCATGAATTTTTTCATTTTTAATGCGTTCAATTAAAGAAGCTATATGGATATCTTCTGGACTAACTCCATCAAGAGGAGAAATCAAGCCATCAAGAACATGATAAAGTCCATGGTATCCTCCCATTTTTTCAAATAAAGTTACTATTTTCGGTTCTTCTACCACACATATAGTTGTTTTATCTCTAAATGTGTCGTCCTTACAGATAACACAGAAATCCTCTTCTGTAAGATAATTACATCGTTTACATCGTTTTATCTTTTTCTTCACATTTTTTAATGCTTCTGAAAAAATTTGTAAAACTTCATCATCCATTTCTAATGTAGAAAGCGCTAAACGTTCTGCTGTTTTTTCTCCAATTCCTGAGAATTTTTTAAAACCCTCAATCAAGTCGTTTATAATATCAGGATAATTCATTAAAATAAACCTGGCATTCCTTGTGTATATTTTCCCATTTTCTTCTCTGTTTCTGCATCAATTTGTTTTAAGCAATCGTTGGTAGCAACCACAATTAAGTCTTGTAAAATCTCAATATCTTCTTTTTCTAGGGTTTCCATATTGATAATTACTTCACTCACCTTTTTATCCCCTGTCATCTTCACAGTAACAAAAGAAGAGGTTGCCTCAAATTGCATTGCATCGATTTTTCCTTTTTCCTCTAACATTTCTTTTTGTAATTTTTGTGCTTGTTTCATCATAGCTTGTATATTCATATATTCTCCTTCTTTCTAACTATATTCTACTATATCTGCAAAAATATTATCAATCATTGATAAGGTATTTTGTTGATTTTCATAATATTCCATGATATTTTGTGGTTCTTCGATCCATTCATATTTTTTTAATTTATTATTGAACTCATTTTTAATAATGGTCCAATCTTCAAATTTTGTTGCACTAGCAATCATTTTTTTACCATATACTTTTTCGAGTGTCTTATCAATATATGGCAAATTCTGTAAAAACTCTGTTTCCATTCGTTCATTCTTACATAAAAAGACAATATGATCCTCACTAGCTACCTTTATTTCTGCATCTAGTATCATAGATGCATAATTGCTATATTCATCATCTATCAATAATTTTTTTGCTTCTTCTAATTTATTTTTAATTTCTATCATTTTCTGTTTATTAAAACCATATAAAGTGTTATTGATACGCAAATGTTGTAATGTGCGAATATTTTCTGTTATTTCTGTAGTACTTTGACTTTTACTTATCTTGGGTTGTACTCTTTCTTCTGTCCTATTACTTTCAAAATTTGGAACAAATGGAATAGTATTTTCTTTTTGAATATTTTCTTCTATTTTCTCTTTTTCCATTTTTAAATTTTCTTTTTTTTCTTGATAGAATGGTTGAGTATCTTGTTCTTCCTGCATGAGTAAAATAGTCATCATTTCAAATAAAATTCGAACATTATTTGTTTTTTTCATTTCAAATAAATATTCATTAATGATTCGAATATATTTCATAATTTCAGTTGCAGTAAAGAAAGAAGAAATATCGTTATAATCTTTTTGTCTTTCAGGTGCAAATGTAAAATTTGGTACATTTATAAATAGTAAAATATTTCGAAGAACATTCATTAATTCTTCAGATAGTTTTATATAATTTTTTCCAAGATTTTCAAATTGTTCTATTTCATTAAAAATTTGCTCATATCTTTGTTCTTTAATATTTTTAATAAATTCTATCAATTCCAGTTCTGGTAAAGTACCACTAATTTCATGTACGTTTTCTAAAGTAACATGATCATTAGAAAAAGCAATCACTTGATCTAAAATGCTAAGAGCATCTCTCATACAGCCATCTGATTGATTTGCAATTTCACAATACGCATTTTCGTCTACAAGAATATTTTCTTTTTCAGAAATATATTTTAATTTTTCATTCATATCCTCTTTGCTTATTTTTTTGAAATCAAATCTTTGACATCTAGAAATAATTGTAGCAGGAATCTTATGTGGTTCTGTAGTTGCTAAAATAAAAATAATATGTGATGGAGGTTCTTCTAATGTTTTAAGTAATGCATTGAATGCTCCCTGAGTCAGCATATGTACCTCATCAATAATATAGACTTTATACTTTCCTACCGTTGGAACTAAACTTGCTTTACTTCTTAATTCCCGAATTTCATCAACTCCATTGTTCGAAGCAGCATCAATTTCAATAATATCAATTGATTGTTTATTTAAAATTTGTAAACAACTCTCACAAGAATTACATGGATTTGTTCCTTGTAGATTAGAACAATTAATCGTTTTTGCAAATATTTTTGCAATACTTGTTTTCCCAGTACCTCTAGGACCAGTAAATAAATAAGCATGACTCAATCTTTGATTATAAATAGCGTTTTTTAACGTTCTTACTATTACTTGTTGTCCTACAACTTCATCAAAATTCTGTGGCCTGTATTTTCTATATAAAGTTTGGTACATTTCTATCTCCTCCATGCTTATATTATACCATTTTTATATTACTTTTTAAAGTTCCAACAGCAGAATTCTATCAATGTTTCACGTGAAACATTGATGTTGTATATATACATTTTTGAAAAGTTATCTTTTGAATTTAAAAAAATTCTTAATTAAAATTAAATTATCTTCGCATTCTATTTTACTAATTTGAACATTCTTTGAAATAGAATTATTACCACTTTCAATAGATCCAAAGTTTTGATTTGCATGCGAATAAACAATTCTTTTAATTCTAGATTGTATAATAGCCCCTGTACACATCATACAAGGCTCCAAACTAGAATATAAGGTGCATTCTTCTAAATGCCACGTTTTAAGTTTCTTACAAGCCTTTTCTATCGCTAATATTTCAGCATGTTGAATTGCATTATTATTTTTTTCTTTTGTATTATAGGCCTTTGAAATAATTCTATCCCCTTTAACAATAACAGCTCCTACTGGAAAGTCTCCCTTTTTAGCCGCCTTTTTTGCTAGTTTTACAGCTATATCAATATACTTATTATCTACATTCATAATCATTCCCCTAAATGGCATTGATTTCTATAATATCTAAACTAATTTGTATTCTCATTAATTGAACACTCCTAGAATAATTCCTTTTATATCATAATTTGTAGCTTATTAATTTTATAAATAATCTAAATTGGAATATTAATTATATAATCTAAATATTCTCTTTATCTAATGTTTATAACGAATAAAAAAGCACACACATTTAGTGGCTCTTAAGGCTGCTATCTTCCGATTCTGACCTGGTTCAAACATAAATGTTGTGCATTTTTACTATACTACAAATTAATTAAAATAGCAATATAGTCTATTCATTTCGATCCATTTTTACAATTTTCTTAGTATATTTTCTATGTGAATTTCATGAAAATTTAAAAATCTTGACTGATGGTAGTTTTAAACCGACTATATTATATAAAATAGTATTCATTGTTAACATTATTTCTCAATCTATTCATCCAATTCTAATTTTTAAATAAACATCCATTTTAATACCTAATATTTATTTTCTTTTTATTAAATAGTATTCATACTATTTCTATGTTTCACGTGAAACATAGAAAAGAGGAAAACTATTCATTTTCCTCTTTTGAAATTTCATCAGTTTGTTCTTCCTCATTTATCTCTTCTTTGTTTATTAAAGCCACGGCACTAACCAATTGATCATCTTTTAAATTAATTAATCGAACACCTTGTGCAACTCTTCCTGTTGTCGATATTTGTTCCATCGGTAAACGAATAATAATTCCACTATTCGTGATAATCATCAAATCATCTTCACCGAAAGTCGTTTTGAAAGCAACAATATTTCCATTCTTTTCTGTAATATTCAATGCTTTTACACCTTTACTTCCACGATGTGTCATGCGATATTCTTCTAATCCAGTTTGTTTTCCATAACCTTTTTCAGTGACTACCAATATTTTCTGATTTTCTTCTGCTATCTCACAACCAACACAAATACCATCATCTAATTCAATTCCTTTTACCCCTGAAGCTGTTCTACCCATAATACGAATTTCATTTTCATCAAATCGAATCATTCGTCCATTAGAAGATGCAATTAATATTTCATTCTTTCCATTGGTTTTTTTAACAGAAATCAACTCATCATCTTCTCGCAAAGTGATTGCTATCTTTCCATTTGCTCGAATATTCTCAAATTCTTTAATACTTGTTCTCTTAATTATACCTTTTTGTGTACAAAATACAATATAACTGTCGCTATCCGCTGAATTTACCTTTAACATAGCTGTAACTTTTTCTTCTTTTTCAAGTGATAATAAATTTACTATAGGTAAGCCCTTGGATTGACGACTAAATTCTGGAATCTCATATCCTTTCATACGATAGGCTTTTCCTTTGTTCGTAAAGAACATTAAATAATCATGCGTAGTCAATGTTAATAGATGCTCTGCAAAATCCTCTTCATTGGTCGCCATCCCTTTAATACCTACTCCCCCTCTATTTTGGGTCTTATAAGTATCAATGCCAACTCGCTTGATATAACCTTTATTTGTCAATGTCACAATAATATCTTCCACAGGAATTAAGGATTCATCTTCAATATAATCAATTGCTGTCATGTCAATATGTGTTCTTCTTTCATCATTATATTTATTCTTTATTTCTAATAATTCCTCCTTAATAATAGCCAATACCTTTTCCTCACTTGCTAAAATAGCTGTAAGTTCTTCTATTCTCTTTAATAATTCTTCTAATTCTTCTTCTATCTTATCTCGCTCTAATCCTGTCAAACGACGTAATTTTAATTCCAAAATCGCATCGGCCTGTATTTCTGAAAAAGCATATTTTGAAATTAACTTGGTTTTGGCTTCTATATCTGTCTGGGCTTCTTTGATTATTTTAATTACATCATCGATATTGTCAAGAGCAATTTTATACCCCTCTAAAATATGGACACGATCTTTTGCTCTTTTTAAATCAAATCTTGTCCTACGAATAATGACTTCTTTTTGATAATCAATGTATTTAGCAATAATCTCTTTAAGTCCTAAAGTTCTTGGCGTTAATCCATCTAGCATTAAAAATATAATTCCATAGTTGACTTGAAAATTTGTATGTTTATATAAATTATTTAAAATAATTTGTGGATTCGCATCCTTTTTAAGGGTAATTGTAATTTTGATACCTTTTTTTATATCTGTATGGTAATCAGAAATTCCATCAATTACCTTATCTCGGACAAGTTCTGCCACTTTACTTTTTAAATCCGATGTATTTACGCCATAAGGAACTTCGGTAATGACAATACTGTTATGATTCCCTGATTCAACAATTTCTGCTCTACTTCGAATCGTGATCGTTCCGCGTCCTGTTTCATAAGCCTTTTTAATACCACTATTTCCTAGAATAATTCCTCCTGTTGGAAAATCAGGACCTTTAATATATTCCATTAAACCACATACGTCAATAGAGGGATTATCAATATAAGCGATGCAAGCATCAATCGTCTCCCCTAAGTTATGTGGAGGAATATTGGTCGCCATACCTACAGCGATTCCCATCGTTCCATTGACTAAAATATTTGGAAAACGGGAAGGTAAAACCTTTGGTTCTTGATCCGTTTCTGTATAGTTGAGAATCATATCTACTGTGTCTTTTCGAATATCACGCAACATTTCTAGAGAAATTTTTGAAAGTCTGGCCTCTGTATAACGGTAAGCGGCTGCCCCATCCCCTTCAATATTACCAAAGTTTCCATGACCATCAATCATTGTATATCGTTGATTAAAACTTTGCGCAAGTCTTACCATGGCATCATAAATTGACGAATCTCCATGTGGATGATAACGTCCCATCACAGCTCCAACGGTTGTAGCACTTTTTTTATGTGGTTTATCTGGTGTATTCCCTTCTTCATACATGGACCATAAAATACGACGATGCACAGGCTTTAATCCATCTCTAAGGTCAGGAATGGCACGTGATGTGATAACACTCATCGAATAATCAATAAAAGAATCCTTAATTTCTGTTACAATATCATTCATTGCTAAGGTATCTTTTTCATGAAACGTACCATTAAAATTCTCTGACCCTTCCCCTTCTTCATCTATTTCATCTTGTAAATGATCTACTTCTTCAAATCCTTCTTTATTTTCATTCATAACCTACACCTCCTCTAAATATCTAGATTTTTTACATAAATTGCATTTTCTTCAATAAACTTTCTCCGTGGTTCTACCTCTTCTCCCATAAGAGTAGAGAACATTTCATCGGCTTTCATGCAGTCCTCAACGGTTATCTTTCTTAAAACACGTCTATTGATATCCATTGTCGTTTCGTTCAGTTCATCGGCATCCATTTCTCCTAACCCTTTCATACGAGTGATTTCTGCTTTAGAACGTACATTGTCTGGTAAAGTCGCTAGATATTTTTCCTTCTCAGACTCATCAAGCACATATTTTCTAATTTTCCCATGCCTTATTCGAAATAAAGGGGGTTGCGCTGCATAGACATGTCCTGCTTCAACAATAGGCTTAAAAAAGCGATAAAATAAAGTAAGCAATA
Organism: uncultured Bacilli bacterium; assembly: GCA_910578745.1. Classification (GTDB taxonomy): domain Bacteria; phylum Bacillota_I; class Bacilli_A; order RF39; family UBA660; genus CATOJL01. The sequence goes on along the minus strand of CAJTSN010000001.1, from coordinate 45,770 downwards.
ATACACGAATATGCGAACCATCAACATCGGCATCGGTCATAATAACAATTTTATCATACCGTAATTTTGATAAATCAAATTCTTCACCGATTCCAGTACCAAAAGCAGTAATAATAGTTCGAATCTCTTCATTTGAAAGTGCTCTATCCAAACGAGCTTTTTCTACATTCAAAATTTTTCCACGAAGAGGTAATATCGCTTGGGTCATAGAATCTCTTCCCTCTTTTGCTGATCCACCCGCACTATCTCCCTCGACAATAAATATTTCTGCTACCTTTGGATCCTTACTTTTACAATCCGACAGTTTCCCCATAAAAGAGACAGGACCTAATTCACTTTTTCTTGTAATCTCACGTGCCTTTTTTGCAGCATTTCGGGCACGACATGCGAGGAGTGCCTTATTGACAATACTTTTTGCCTCTTCTGGATTTTCCATTAAAAAACGCTCAAATCCTTGTGAAAAAACATTATCCGCTAACTTTCGAACTTCACTATTTCCAAGCCTTCCTTTTGTTTGTCCTTCAAACTGTGGGTTTGGATGCTTACAAGAAATAATCATCGTAAGTCCCTCTTTTACATCATCCCCTGTTAAAGATTCATCTTTTTCCTTTAAAAGACCTGTTTTACGAGCATAACTATTGATTACCCTAGTTAAAGCCCTTCGAACCCCTTCTTCATGGGTTCCACCATCATGTGTATTAATATTGTTTACAAATGAGTAGATATTATCATTATAGCTGGTATTATATTGTAAAGCGACTTCAAACAATACCCCCGTATCTTCCCCTTCTAAATGAATAATATTTTCATGCACTGGTGTTTTATTCGCATTTATAAAGCGGACATATTCTGAAATTCCACCTTCATATAAGAAATGTTCTCCTGTTGTATCCTCGTCATCTCGGTCATCTCTTAATGTAAGGGATAAACCTTTATTCAAAAAAGCAAGTTCACGAGTTCGAATTTTCAAAGTTTCATAATCATAAATATCTGTATCAAAAATTTCAACATCTGGTTTAAAAGTAACCGTTGTTCCAGTTCTATCAGCCTCGCACTCTCCAATAATTGTTAGAGGTTGAACGATTTTTCCACCATTTTCAAATCGAACTTCATAAATTTTTCCTTCTTTATAAACACATACTTTAACCCATTTACTTAATGCATTGACTACACTAGCACCTACACCATGAAGTCCTCCAGCTACTTTGTAACCACCTCCACCAAACTTACCACCAGCATGTAATACCGTGTAGACAGTCTCTACCGTAGAAATACCCGTTTTCGCATGAATTCCAACCGGAATACCACGTCCATTGTCTTTCACAGTTACAGAATTGTCTTTATTAATAATAATTTCAATATGATTACAATACCCAGCAAGAGCTTCATCTATAGCATTATCTACTATTTCCCATACAAGATGATGTAGACCCTTTACATCAGTTGTCCCAATATACATTCCCGGTCTTTTCCTTACGGCCTCTAGTCCTTCTAATACTTGAATATCCGAAGCATCATAATGTTCTTCTTTATTTTGCATTTTCCTTCACCTCTTTGATTTTTTTTACCTTTCCATCTTCAATTTCAATCAATTTTGCTTTATCGATAATTTTTTTATTAATTGTTGAAAGTTCCGTTGTTGTAATAATGGTCTGTATGTTATTCTTGATAAATTTAAGTAAATTATTTTTCTTACGATTATCTAGTTCACTAAAAATATCATCCAAAAGTAAAATTGGTGTTGTATTTGTGTATGTCTTAAAGATATCGATTTCCGCTAATTTAATCGCAAGTACAGCGATACGTTGTTGTCCTTGTGAACCATATACTTTAAGATTTTTATCGTTTAAATAAAATACAAAATCGTCACGATGTGGTCCTACTAAACTCGCTTTTAAACGTAATTCACTTGTATACATTTTCTCCATTTTTTGTTTAAATTTTCTCTTGATTTCTTCTCTTTCTAAATCGCTTGTATCAATGCTTGATTCATAGTCTAAATGAAAACCTGTTAAACCTGTAATTTTTTGATAAATTTGACTACATCGTTCATTTAAAAGTTCAATAAACTTTCTTCGTAGTTTAAAAAGATAGCTACCCTTTTCTATAAAATAATCATTTAAAATAGCGAGATAATTTTCATCAACTTTTTCTCCATCTTTTATCTTCTTTAGATAATCGTTCCTCATTTTTAATAATTTATTATAGTCATTTAGTAAAGTATAATAGCCACTATATAATTGACTGAGTTCCAAATTTAGAAATCTTCTTCGAAGACTAGGAGAGCCTTTGATTAATTCCAAATCTTCAGGATAAAAAATAATCAAATTCATTTTGGAAATGTAGTCCGAGACTTTATTGATCTTCTGCTTATCAATTTTCAATTCTTTATTTGTAGACAAGCTTAATTCTAGTTCCATTGGAAATCGATTCTTTTTAATAACTCCCTTGATGTTCAAAAATTTTTGATTCTCTCGTATCAAATGATTATCAATCGTTAAACGATGGGACTTTGTAATTCCTAAAACATAGATACTTTCTAGCAAATTTGTTTTTCCCTGAGCATTTTTTCCGTAGATAATATTGATTCCTTTATTGAAATCTAAAGCTAATGTTTCATAATTTCGAAAATTCTGTATTTTAATTGATTGAATATACATAAAACCCCTCTATTTTCATTTTAAAAATGCTTTTATCCATTTTTCTACTTCTACATACTCCCATACACACATACAATTATACCATAAAAGACAAGAAAAAATAAGCATTTTATCAAAAATGCTTATTGAAATACCTCTTTTTTTCTATTTCTCATCTTTGATTCTAATAAAGTAGATCTTAAAATTTGATTTTCAATAGAATGATAAGAAACATCAAGAATTAAACAACTCCCATTTTTGAATTTTAGAATTGTTTTTTTATTATCCTTTTCAATCGTATGGATTTTTTTTAAACAAATCCAATTACAGTTTTGAAAGCGTGGAGAACTTGTTGGAAAAAAAATAATTTCCCTTGATTCCTCGATAATAATTGGTGCCTTATAATGAATTCCTATTAAATTTTTTGTTCCTTCAAAGCGACCAGAATAAGAACTTCCAAAGAATTTACAACTATCATTAATAATTTCTGTAGAATCTTTTGTCACTACAAATTCATCCTGTTCTTCAATGATTCGAGATCTTCCCTTTTTTAAAGAAATAATTGCCATTGTTGCATTATTAATTTCATAGCCATCTAACATATCTTTCACCCCCTCCTTTGAAAGTAGTTTCTATTAAAACGGATGAAAGGGTCTAATTTTGTTTAAATTTGTCAAAAGAAAAAAATTTTATCAAAAAAAAAGAATTTTTTCAATTCTTCTTATTGATTTAACCAATTTATCTTCTCTTGTACATCTAAAGATAGAAAATTGTTACTTGTTGTACTATCTCGATCTTCAATAATTATTTTTTTCTCTGTAATTCTTTTATAACCACAAAATTCATCACTACACATAAAAATTGAAATTTTTCCATCTGGATTAATATAAGCAGTTCCAAGTTCAGGATCTTGTCCATTAAAATCAATTTTTCCAATATCCCCGCCTGTTGGACTCAAATCCAAAACAATATCTGTTCCAGCTACCTTTGTTGAATACATTTCTATCGATTTAATCATTCCTGTAACACTATTTGAAAATGTATTTTTCTTAGAATCATCAATTAAATGAGAAACCACAGGAATTGTAATAAGAGCCACAATGGCAATAATGATAATAACGGCTAAAAGCTCGATCAATGTAAAACCTTTCTTCTTCATAAACTCACCTTATCCTTAAAGAAATTATATAATTTTTCTATAAAAAATGCAACAAAATGTAGCATTGTATAAATTTTCTTTACAATCTTATGTAAATAACTTAAAAACCATAGAAAAAAAATAGTGTTCTACTATTTTTATTAGTATGTTCGAATTGGAACAATCAATTCAATTAAATTATCATCATCTAAATTCTTGATAATGATCGGTTTTAATTCCCCATTAAACATAATTTTTATATTTTCACATTCAAGAGTACGGACTGCATCCATCATGTATTTAGAGGAAAAACTAATTTCGATTTCATTCTCATTATTTTTTTCAATATCAACGGTTTCCTCTACATGCCCTATCTCTGGAATATTAGAAGAAATTTGGGCAATATCTTCATCGGTTCTAAAAGTAACAATATTTTTGTCTGATTCATTTGTAAGTAAACTTGCACGATCAAGTGCTTTATAGAATGTATTTAAGTTTACCGTAACTTCTAAATAGTAGGTATCTGGAATTAATTTAGATAAATCTGGGAAATCTCCATTAATGAGTCTAGACATCATAATAATTGAATTAAATTTAAAGATAATTTTATTCGAAAAAATATGCAATTCAATGTTTTCATCATCTTCCTCTAATAATTTAATTAACTCATTCAAATTTCTAGTAGGAATAATAATATTAACAGGAATCTTACTCTCTTCTTTTAATTCAACTTTCTTTTTGGAAACACGATAAGAATCTGTCGCACTTGCTTCTAATGTATTTCCATTGATAGAAAAATTAATTCCTGTCAAAGCGGGTCTTGATTCTTGTTGCGAAGACGCAAAAGCAGTTTGTCTTATAATCGTTTTAAAAATGGCTTGATTCATGATAATAGGATTTTCACTATCTTGTAAATCCAAAATTGGAAATTCAGATGCTTCGTTACAATTTAGATTAAAATTAGAGTTTGCTGTTTTTATATCAATTTTATTATCTAATACTTCCTCTATTTTAATAACTTCTCCTGGAAGTTTTCGAATAATTTCATAGATGTAACGTCCTGAAACTAAAATAGTCCCTAACATTTCAATCTTTTCAATTTTTTCTTTTGTGATAAATGTTTTAATCGCAATATCATTGTCTGTACTCATTAAATATAAACCTTCGTTTGTTAGTTCAAATTTAATACAGTTAAGGACAGGAATAATATTCTTACTTGATATTCCCTTTATTACATAGTTTAAATGCTCCATTAAAATACTTTGTTTAATTTCTAATTTCATAAAAAACCTCCTAATATTTTATTTTTATTAAATACTTTTATTATTATTATTAATGTCAATTATGTTCAAAACTCACTTTACTCTTGTTTTACAACTCTTTTTTTATGTTTAAAACCTGTAGATATTTTTAAGTTTTACACATCATGTGTTAATTTCTTTTACAATTTTATGAATCGCTTTGTCTAATTCTGCGTCTTTTTTTATTTCTTTTGTTATTTTATTTACAGAGTGCATGACAGTTGTATGTTTCTTGCCCCCAAATTCGATTCCAATTTTAGAAAGTGGTTCGTCAAAGTGAACACGACAGATATACATAGCTACTTGTCTAGGTATAGCAATATTGGCTTGTCTTTTTTGACTTTTTATATCTGCAACAGGAATATTATAATGAGTCGATACAACATTGATTACTTGATCAATTTTATTTTTTGAGCTAATTTGAACTTTAAAAGAGCCTTTTAGTGCTTCAATGGCTAGTTCAAGAGTTACATTTCCTCCATTCATCATGGCTGCAAATGCAATAACTCGTGTGATAGAGCCTTCAAGTTTTCGTATATCCGTCGTGCAATTATTCGCAATATATTCCTTTACATCACTTGGAAAATCATTTGCTAAGTTGTGACCGATAATTTTATTATTGATGATTTCCATTCGTAGATTGTAATCTGGTGGAGACATACTCGTTGTAAGGCCCCAGTTAAATCTTGTTTTTAGACGATCCTCTAGTAACTTTAAATCATCTGGAGAACGGTCGGATGAAATAATGATTTGTTTGTTATTTTGATATAAATCGTTAAATGTATTGAAAAATTCTTGTTGTGTTTGAATTGCGTTACTTAAATATTGAATATCATCAATAATAAGAACATCGACACTTCTATATTTTTCTTTGAAGTTATCAACATTGTCAAAATTATTCCCCTTCCCCCCTTTTTTATTATGTCTAGAGGTATGTGTGAAATCATCGATAAAATCATCGCAAGTAACATAAAGGACTTTCTTTTTACTATTTTTGACAATGTAATTTCCAATAGAATGCATCAGGTGTGTTTTTCCTAAACCACTATTGCTATAAATAAAAAGCGGATTATACATGGTACCTGGGTTTTCAGCGACTGCTAAGGCCGTTGCATGGGCAAATTTATTCGAATCCCCTACAATAAATGTGTCAAAATTGTATTTTGAAATCAAATTATTTTCAAAAGGAACAATTGCGGGAACCCCTAGTTCATCTGTTTCAATTTCAATATTCTTTTCAATCTCTTCTTCTGTATAATATTCAAATTTAAAGTTTGAACCAGAGATATCCGTAAATTTTTCCTCTATAAAACTATTATAGTTCTCTTTTAGATTTTTCTTATGTATGTGCATAGGGACGACGACTTTCGCTGTGTCCCCTTTTAACTCGACAAGCTTGCTTTCAGAAAACCATGTATCAAAGGCAATGGGAGATAATTCATGTTTGATACTATCAAGAAATGATGTCCATAACTTATTTGTATCCATAAAAAACCTCCTCCCTACATACCATTCTACCCCATTTTTCTACAAAAAAAAAGAGAAAAAGTTGTTTTTAGAAGGTTTAAACCTACTTTTGAACATAAAAAAGGTTTAAATTGTAATTATTTCGACAATTTTGAACAAAATTGTACAAAAAGTTATGAGCAGGATGTAAACATGTTGATATACTTTTGAACAAAAATGTTCAAAACTTGTAAAAGATGTGGAAAATAAATGTCGATACATGTCGAAAAAGTTGTCAAAAAAGTGAAATTTGTCGAAAACGACAAAAAAATTTTAAACATTCCTCCCCTTTTTCTACAATTTTTGTGTAGAAGGAATCTATTTTTAACCTTTTCTAGAATTATTTAAAGAAAAAATTGACAAACCCCCCTTTTCTCTATATAATGTTAAAAGTATTTATGAAAAAACGCAGGAGGTGTGAAAATGAAGAGAACTTATCAACCAAATAATCGAAGAAGAAGTAAGAAACAAGGATTTTTTGCTCGAATGGAAACAAAAATCATCAATAGACGTCGTAAAAAAGGACGCAAAGTGTTATCACATTAAAATTCCCACTGTCATGCAGTGGTTTTTTTAAATAGGAGGAGATATATGAAAAAGAGAAATATCTTAAAAAATAGTAGGGATTTTACAAAAATAATTAAGTCAAAAACCCCTTATAAAAGTAAAAACTATATCATATATTTAGATAGAACCGAGGAAGAATCGTATCATTTTGGTATTTCCGTAAGTAAAAAAATAGGAAATGCCGTTGTTAGAAACCGAATTAAAAGACAAATAAAGAGTATCCTTGATAAAAAAGACTATAAAAAAGGGTTTAATTGTATTATAATAGTAAGAAAGAGTTTGCTCAATTTAGATTTTAATGAGATGAGAGAGAGTTTATTTGAACAAATTCATAAATTAAAAATAGAAAAGGAGAGAAGTGAATGAAAAAAAAGAAATTGATTGCCATATTCTTGTGTATTTTCTTATTAAGTGGATGTACAACCTATTTAAAAGATGGAAAACAGGCTGTAAAATATGAAAAAACAGGGCAAACGCTAACAAAGAATATATTATGTCGACCTACAGAAGAAGATATAGTGAAGCTTTATGAAGAGTATGATGCAAAGGTAGATGAGGAAAAAAGGGTCAATCTAGAAGAACTTCCTGCTTGTGAAAACTTAAATTTAACAGGGAAGTATGAAGGAATATGGACAACTGTTTTTGTAAAACCTCTTGCCATTGTTATTATTCAGTTTGGTCATTTTATAAAAAGTTATGGACTTGCTTTGATATTAATTACTATTGCGATTCGAGCTCTTGTTTGGCCACTTTCTGGAAAAGCACAAAAACAATCTGTAAGTATGCAAAAAGCGAAGCCAGAACTTGAAAAATTAGAGAAAAAATATAAGAATAGAACCGATCAAGAGGCGATGATGCAAAAGAGTCAAGAAATGTTGATGATTTATAAAAAGTATAACATTAATCCAATGTCA
>CAJTSN010000001.1:28320-37695 GCA_910578745.1 uncultured Bacilli bacterium | reverse complement strand
CCTACAAATTCCTTTATTCTTTGCCTTTTATGAAGCTATCAGTCGAATTCCAGTCATTTTTGAGGAAACCTTCTTAGGATTTCAACTTGGAACAAGTCCATTAACTGCTGTATTCGCAGGGCATTACCAATATTTAATTTTTATTGTTTTAATTGCAGGAGCGACGTATTATTCTTTTAAATTAAATGCGAAGGCAACTGTAATGTCTGATGAACAAGCACATCAGATGAAGATGATGAATTTATTTATGGTTGTGTTTATGACAATCGCATCTTTCTCTATCTCTAGTGGTATCGCTATTTACTGGGTTACTTCTAACGTATTTACAATTATTCAAAATTTGATTATGAGAAGGGAAAAGAAACATGTTAAATAAAAGAATATATGAGGGAAAAAGTAGGGAAGAGCTTTTCGAAAAAATGCAAGAGGAATTAAACCTTTCTCTAGAAGAACTTTATATAGAAGAAGAAGTCATGCCGGGAAGTCTTTTTAAAGGACAACGATATCGTTTAAAAGTAGTTACAAAAGAAGATGTTCGTTCATTTATTGAGGCGTATGTTCGTGAATTTTCTACTTTAGCGAATATTAAAATAGAGTATGCGTTGACAGAAGAAGACGATTTTTATAAGTTAGAATTAAATTCAGAAAATAATCCTATATTGATAGGAAGGGAAGGGAAGACGCTTACTTATTTTCAAATTCTGTTAAGACAAGCTCTTTTGAAAAATGTAGGACAAGTGATTCATATAAATGTTGATATTGCGAATTATAAAGAACAAAAATTAAAAAATCTTGAAAGCCAAATAGAAGAAATAGCCAAAGAAGTATTGTCTTCTAAAATAGATGCGATTTTGGATCCAATGAGTTCCTATGAAAGAAGGAAAGTGCATACAATCATTAGTACAATGGACCATCTAAAAACAGAAAGTGTTGGCGAAGGAAACGAAAGACATATTGTAATTCACTATGTCGAGAAATAAAACACAGATTATGTGTTTTTTCATGGAAAGGAAATATATGGAAAAAGAATATTATGAAATGATTAAAGAAATCTTAGAGAGTGAGGAGTTCCAAAAAAGAAAGACATATAAACATCATGGGAGTATTACCGTATATGATCATTCTCTTAAAGTATCGCAAGTAGCTTATAAGATTTCGAAAAGATTTAAACGTATGGATTCGAAAAGTATAGCGGTGGGGGGACTCTTACATGATTTTTATGATAAACCTTGGCAGGAGAAAAAGGAAAAAACTACTTTTTTAAAAAAACATGGTTTTGTGCATGCTCATCAAGCTTTAGTCAATGCAGAACATTATTTTCCAGAATATATGAATGAAAAAACAAGAAATATTATTGAAAGACATATGTTTCCATTAAATAAAATCCCGCCTAAATATAAAGAGGCGTGGTTGATTACATTTGTGGATAAATGGGTTTCGTTAGAAGTTTTATTTCATCCAACCTTTTTCTTAAGGCTATTTGGGATTCGAGGAGGGAAATCATGAATGATACAATAGCAGCCATTTCAACGGCACAAGGGGTAGGGGCGATCGCCATTATTCGTGTTAGTGGACCAGAGGCTATATCGATTGTGCAGAATATTTTTTCAAACGAAAAACTAAGTAATGCACCAACACATACGATACATTATGGTTTTATTCAGGAAAGTGGAAAGAACGTGGATGAAGTTTTGGTTTCTGTAATGCGAGGGCCAAAAACATTTACAACCGAAGATACAGTTGAGATTAATTGTCATGGTGGAATTTCTTCTACAAAAAAGGTACTAGAGTTAGTACTTGTTCATGGGGCCCGTATGGCCGAACCTGGTGAATTTACAAAAAGAGCCTTTTTAAATGGAAGACTTGATTTACAACAAGCAGAAGGAGTCATGGATTTAATAAGTGCAAGTACAGAAAATGCAAGAAATCTTGCTATGAATCAAGTTTGTGGAGAAGTTTCTAAGAAAATAAAGGAATTAAGAGAAGATACTGTCTCTCTTTTAACACAAATAGAGGTCAATATTGATTATCCTGAGTATGAAGAAAATATTGAAGTTACGCATCAAATGCTACTGATGAAGCTTTTCGATTTAAAGGAAAAAATGCTTGATTTATTAAGTAAAAGTGAAGATGGGCAACTTTTAAAAACAGGAATTAAAACAGCAATTCTTGGCCTACCAAATGTCGGTAAAAGTAGTCTACTCAATATATTATTAAATGAAGAAAAGGCGATAGTGACGGATATAGAAGGGACGACTAGAGATACCATAGAAGGTTCAATTTTACTCAATAGTTTACAATTTAATTTGATTGATACAGCAGGGATTCGACAAACCAATGATCTTGTAGAGAGCTTAGGTGTTGAGAAAAGTAAAAAATTAATTGATACAGCCGATTTTATTTTGTTTTTAGTAAATAACAATAAGGAGCTTACAAAACAGGAAGTCGAGTTGTTAAAGAGAATTAAACAAAAAGAATATTTAATAGTTGTCAATAAAATTGATTTGGAATCTGTCATATCTTTACAAGATGTTGACAAAAAGCATATAGTTCGTATGAGTGTAAAAGAGGGGATTGGCTTAGAGGAATTAAAACAAAAGATGGTACAACCCTTTTTTGAAACCGTTATAGGAAAAGACTTAACCTATTTAACAAATGCGAGAAGTATAGCCCTTTTAAAAAAAGCCTATGAAAAAGTAAAAGAGGTAGAAAAACAAATTGATGGGAAAGTACCTGTTGATATGCTTGCTCTTGATATAAGAGAAATTTGGAATGATTTAGGGGAAATTATAGGAGAAACGTATGAAGAAGAACTCGTAGACGAATTATTTAGCCGTTTTTGTTTAGGAAAGTAAGAAAATTTGAATAGACATCTTGCGAAACTAAAATAACCATTTTAGATTATAAGCAAAATATAGGAATTGTATCAAGAAAGAAAAGCATTTTTTGGAATTTACATATTGTTCAAGTGTACACTATTTGGTTAATCATCTAGTTTCGCAAGATATCTAATAAAAAAACTCGAATATAGAATTCTTTTCTAGAGATATGGGAAATATGTTATAGGTCGTTTATAAAATAAGATATTCATTAGGTAGATTAAAGTGTTCTCTTTGTAAATCTATTGTAGGATAAAAAAATTGATAGTATAATGATGAAAGTCAAGGGAAGTGATACTATGAGGTATGAGGTAATTGTTGTAGGTGGAGGCCATGCAGGTTGTGAGGCTTCTTTAGTTTGTGCCAGAAAAGGACATAAGACATTACTTGTAACAGGAAATAGAAAAAATATTGCCGATATGCCATGTAATCCCTCTATTGGTGGTAGCGCAAAAGGGATTGTTGTAAGAGAAATTGATGCTTTAGGTGGCGAAATGGGTAAAAATGCTGATAAGTCACAAATTCAAATAAAAATGCTGAATTATAAAAAAGGTCCAGCTGTACAAGCATTACGTGCACAAGGAGATAAGATTACTTATCCGAAAGAAATGCTTAAAACATTAGAAAAGGAATCTTTATTAGAAATAAAAGAGGGAATCGTAGAAGATTTAATTGTAGAAAAGGATATAGTAGAAGGAATTATTTTAGATAATGGAGAGAAAATATATGCATCACGTGTTATTTTAACAACAGGAACGTATTTAAAAGCTGATATTTTAGTCGGTTCCACACGAAGAAGAGAAGGACCTCATGGAGAAAGACCTTCAAATCACTTAAGTGATAATTTAGCGAAACTTGGTTTTGAAATTAAAAGACTTAAAACCGGAACTCCTCAAAGATTAGATAAAAATTCAATTGATTTTTCTAAAACAAAAATAGAATATGGGGATTCTGTTTATCATACATTTAGTTTTGATAATGAACCAAAGTATAAAATAGAAGAACAAATTCCGTGTCACATTGTTTATACAAATGAAAAGACACATCAAATCATTCGTGATAACTTAGAAAAATCAAGTATGTATGGAGGTTTAGACGATATTCAAGGAATTGGACCACGCTATTGTCCATCGATTGAAGACAAAGTAGTACGTTTTGCAGATAAAGAAAAACATCAGCTCTTTTTAGAGCCAGAAAGTTTATATTATGATGATATTTATTTACAAGGGTTTTCGACATCTATGCCTCATGATGTACAAGAAAAGATGGTTCATAGTATTGAAGGATTAGAACATGCAAAAATTTTGAAATATGCATACGCTATTGAATATGATTCTATTTATCCAACCCAATTAAAAAGAAGTTTAGAAACAAAAAAAATAAAACATTTATATACAGCAGGTCAAATTAATGGAACGAGTGGATACGAAGAAGCTGCTTGTCAAGGATTAATTGCTGGCATAAATGCTTCCTTGAGCTTAGAAGGAAAAGAACCTTTAATATTAAAAAGAAATGAAGCTTATATAGGGGTTTTGATCGACGATTTAGTCACAAAAGGAATTCGAGATCCATATCGTTTATTAACTTCAAGAGCAGAATATCGACTTTTATTAAGACACGATAATGCCGATTTGCGTCTTAGAAGATATGGTTATATCTGTGGCTTAATTGATGAAGAACCGTATCAAAAATTATGTCAAAAAGAAAAAGCCATTGAAGATTTGAAAGAATATCTAAAACAAAATAAAATAACACCTACGAAAGAAACAAACCAATATTTAGAAAATATAAATTCTGCAATTTTGCAAGATGGACTTTCCCTTTATCAATTATTAAAAAGACCTGAGATTAAAATGGAGAATATAGAACATTTTATAAAAATATCTTATAGAGATGTCATCAAAGAACAAGTAGAAATACAAGTGAAATATGAAGGATATATAGAAAAGGCAAACAGAGAAGCTCAGAAGATGTTAAAATTAGAAAATCAAAGAATTCCTGAGAACATTGATTATGATAAAATACAAAATATTGCTAGTGAAGCACGGCAAAAATTAAAAGAAGTTTGCCCTACATCTATAGGACAGGCTCTAAGAATTAGTGGTGTGAATCCAGCGGATATTTCCATACTATCTATTTATATAAAGAAGGAATATAGAAATGAATAAAGAAGAATTTATAGAAGAAGTAAACAAATTAGGACTTACATTGAAGGAAGAGCAACTTAATCAACTAGATCAGTATTACCATTTACTAATCGAAGAAAATGAAAAAATAAATTTAACAGCTATTTCAGAAGAAAAGCAAGTTTATTTAAAACATTTTTATGATAGTCTTACTTTAATGAAAGCTGTTTCTTTAAAAGAAGTAGAAAGTTTATGTGATATAGGAACAGGAGCAGGCTTTCCCGGCTTAGTTTTAAAAATTGCATTTCCTTCTTTAACTGTTACCTTGGTAGATGCTTTGAATAAACGAATTCTTTTTTTGAATAAGGTAATTGAAGAATTGGGATTAGAAAATATATGTGCTGTTCATGCACGAATGGAAGAGTATGCTAAAGTAAATAGAGATGTATTTGATATAGTCACTGCTCGTGCAGTAGCCCCCCTAAAAGAATTAGTTGAGTATGGAGTTCCCGCTTTAAAAGTAGGTGGAAGACTCATTTTTATGAAAGGAAACTTAAAAGAAGAAGAATTAGAAAATATGGAGAGGGTCATGAATACATTAAAGTTAGAAAAGATGAAGAAAGAGGTTTTTCTTCTTCCAATAGAAAATAGTACAAGAACACTCATATCTTTTGTAAAAAAAGAGCCTACTCCAAACAAATATCCAAGAAAATATAAGGAAATAAAGAATTACAAGTGGTAATTCTTTTTATATATCGATTAAAATAATCATTTGTAGAAGATAAAAATATTTCTTATTTTAATGAATTTATTGTATTTTTTATTGAGTTAGAATGATTAAAATGAAAAAATTACAAAAAAGAATTGAATTATTTCCCAAAGTATAGTAAGATTATAGGTAAAGAATAAGAATGGAAGGGGATTTTTTATTATGCAAATGTCTAAAGAAGTCCATACTTTAAAATTAGATGATATTTTACCAAATCGATTTCAACCAAGAATTGTTTTTGATGAGGTAGCTATTAATGAATTAACAGAATCGATTAAACAGTATGGTGTTATTGAGCCGATTATTGTTCGAAAAGTAGCGGACAAATATGAAATTATAGCAGGAGAGAGAAGATATAAAGCAAGTGTACTTGCTGGAAAAGATACAATTCCAGCGATTGTTACAGACTTAAATGATAAGGATAGTGCAGAGATTGCTTTAATTGAAAATGTACAAAGACAAAACTTAACCCCTATAGAAGAAGCAGTATCTTATAGAAAAATATTAGATATGGGCTATATGAATCAAAGTGAATTGGCTGAAAAACTAGGAAAAACACAATCAACGATTGCGAATAAGTTACGTCTTTTAAATTTAACAGATACCGTTCAAGAAGCACTATTACAAGAAAGAATATCTGAACGACATGCGAGATCTCTTTTACGTCTTCCTCAGGATAAACAGGATGAAATGTTAGAGAAAATTGTTAAAAATCGTATGACGGTTAGAAAGACAGATGAAGAGATTAATAAGATTTTGTTTGGAGAAGAAACAGAATCTAGTGGAAATACAGATGATACAAAAGTTCTAGAAGTAAGGGACGAAATAATTTCAAAAGTGCAACCTATAGAAAATGAAGAGAAAAAAGAAGTAGAGAAAGTAAAAGAAGAAAAAGAGGAAAATACTATGAATAATAATGATTTTATGCAACAATTTAATATACCAAATACACCTATTGTAGGACCAAATAATCAACAAGAAGGACCAATAAATATGGGACAACAAAACGGAGTTCCAAATATGAATCAGGGTGTAGGAATACAATCTTATGCGCAACAACCTGTGGAAACGCCAACTTTCGTAAATACAATGGATTCTATGCCAGAACCAAATCCAATGTTTGGAGCAAATGGAGGAATGGCGCAACCTGCTATGGGAAATCCATTTTCAGCGGATATGAATCCATCACAACCATTTAACTCTATGCAACCTGATTTTCAAATGCCAACACCAAATCCTGTTGAACCAGTAATGAACCCACAACCATTTCAACAAATGAATATGCAACAACCAATGGATAATGGAAATGTAAGTGATGCGAGTATGGATGCTCCAATCGGAGGAAGATTTTTCAATATGTTTGGAGAGGATACAAATGTCAATATGAATGCGAATTCATCACAAAATTTAAATCAAGCAATGCCTGAACAACCTCAAAATGTAAATTTTAATCCTTTTGGAACGGATACAATGATGCCACAAAATCCATCTCCTATGTCTTTGGGAACAGAATCTATGAATATGAATTATTCTGACCCAATTCCAATGCCAAATGTTCCAATTTCTCCAGAAATGAATCAACCCGTTCAACCACAACCAGAACTTATGAATACAGTACAACCTTTTCAACTAAACGATAATCAAGAATTTACAAATTCTTCCGTTGTAGAATTAGGAAGTATGGGAAATAATCGTATGGAAGAGCCTACTTTGCAACCACTTATGGAAGAGCAGGGACCAGCTATTACTATGGACATGAAACAAGTTATTAGTTTAATTCGTAATTGTGCAGAACAAATTGAGAAAAGTGGATATACAATTGATACAGATGAATTAGATTTTGATGATCATTATCAAGTTGTATTTAAAATTAATAAAATTGATTAGAAGTTAGGAATAACTTCTTTTTTATCTCCACTTTCTTTCTAAACTAGAATTCTATTGATTTGTCATAGATTAAATGGTAATATGAATTTACTGAAGTTTTATAGCATTAGGGTTGCTTGAATAAGAAAAATTTTTTGAAAGCAGAATATTTAGAAAAAGAGGAAATAAAGGAGAGAACTATACAATGGATGAAGTGAAGTTTGAAACAGAATTTCTAAATGATTATTTTAGAAAGATACTAGGAAAAGAAAAATTTACGATGGCGGATTTAAAAGGATTAAAGGATATTGTTATAAAGGCAAATAAAGAGAAAATAACGCAATATGATTTTGATATTTTACAAGAGTTAGAAGATGGTATTCAGTTGGAAGGGTTGGATTTATTAGATAGAACAATCTATTATGCAACGATACAAATTGACGATTCAATTGAAATGACTGATATAGAGAAAATAAATAATTGCCCAGTAAATCGACTTTATTTTCCTTCTCTTAGAGGCCTTACTTTAGAGGTTCTTAATCAGTTTAGTGAGCGTTTTAAATATTTTATTGCAGGAGATGCTCTAGCGTATAAAAAACACTTTTATACATATTATACAAAAAATGAGATGAAAATCATTCTATCTAAATTAGAAGAAATAAAAAATCTTATTCCGCAAAATGCGAATGATATTACTAAATTTATGTCTGTATATAAGTGGATAGGACTTCATGCAAGTTATAGTTTTCGAGCTAGGGGAAAATATATAACAAATGAATTTTCTTTTGAAAAAGAAAGAAAAAAAATAGAACGAATTACAAGAAGTTTATTGGGTGTTTTAATAGAAGGAGAAGCTTTATGTGAAGGATATGCATGGGCATTAGTCACTTGTTTAAACTATATAGGTCTTCCTGCTCGCGTTGTCGCAGGTGAATTAGAAGGGGGAGGGCATAGTTGGATACAGGTAAAGATAGATGGTATTTGGTATAATGCATGTTTAGCTAATGATTATAAGGATATTCAATTACAAAATCCTTTGAACTTTTGTTTACGAAGTGATGAATATTTTAAAGCAAATGAATTTAAATTTAAACAATATAATACAGATATTGATGAAAAGAATGAACAACTTCCTTTAGAAAACTGTATAAGTGATTATCCAAGGGATAATAAAGGAAACCTTTTAAATGATAATTCTTCCTTTATTGATGAACATTATAAGAGCTTATTGGTTTTGTATCAATATTTTTATCAGAAACAAGGAGTGAGAGATAAAGGAGAAATAGAAGAGGAAGATAAAAAAGGAAAGACCAAATAATCAGTCACAAATACAACTTAGAGAAACAAATTTATATAGAAATAAAAAAATTATAAGAAGGAAGTAGACGATTTTTTTATGATGTAAAAATAAGAGCATAAAAGTGAGTTATCTTTTTTGATATATATATAGTTTTTATATATCAAAAAATTACGACATATACCGACGATTTATTCAATGAAAAATAATGAAGAGAGGTAATATTTAAAGCAGTTAATTGTTTTTAAACCATAGAAATGAATGATACTATTTTGGATTTTTAGATATTATTTGATTTCGTATACGAAAAAGGATAGAATGTGATTTTGTATGCTATCTTTAATAGAAGACATGGGAAGATTGATGTTAAAAACGATGAGGAAAGTAAAAAATACTCTTTTTATTACTTAGAAAAAAGGAATTAAATTTAGATTATGA
>CAJTSN010000001.1:26889-28310 GCA_910578745.1 uncultured Bacilli bacterium | reverse complement strand
TTGTATAATAGAAATAGAATTATAAATATATTGATAAAACGAAAGAAAAGAGTGAAAATAAAATGATTAAGAATAAACCAGTTATTGGAATAATACCGACATATAATATAACAAATGAAGAAAATGATCCTTATATGGATCAAGCGAAGTTTGTCACAATGTATTCAAAAAAAATAAGAGAAAGTGGAGGAATTCCCATTGGACTTTTAGAACAAAATTTAGAGGAATATATAGACATTTGTGATGGCTATGTATGGCCAGGTGGGATTCAAATTCTAAGAACCTTTTATCCCATTATCGAAGATTGTATAAAAAAACAAAAACCTCTTTTAGGAATTTGTTTGGGTATGCAAGCAATTACTACCTATTTTAATTTATTGGAAGATAGGGAAGATAGCCTAGAACAAGATTTGGAAACCATATATAAAGAGAATAAAGAAAAAAATCCCTATTTAGTAAAAATAGAAAATCCTGATATGCATTTTCACATTGTTACAAAAGAAAAAGAGTCAATTGAAAGTGCTTGTCATGATGTGATTTTCAAAAAAGAGAGCACATTTTATAATATATTTGAAAGCGAGTGTTTCTCTATTCCTAGTATGCATAGTTTTACTTTGGCACGTATTCCAAATGTTTTAAAAATTGTTGGTAAATCGACAGATGATATTGTGGAGGCTGTAGAATATACAGAAAATAATTGTTTTATTTTAGGAATACAAGGTCATTTAGAGCTTTTAGAAGACAAACGAATTTTTGAATGGTTGATTAAACGATGTAATATAAAATATCAAATCCTTGTCAATAAACAATATGGTTTAAAGGAGGAGAATGATTTTGAAATTAAACAATATACATCTTTATATCCTAATTGTATTCATGATGGAAATATGGAGATAGGGGTATTCCCTTCTTGGATTGCGTTTAGGGATTATGTAAGAGAAAATGGCTATTTTATTGATGTTGAAAGTGCCTTTCGTGAAACAGAATTACAGAAAAGACTGTATGAAGAAAATATTCAAAAATATGGAATAGAACATGCAAACATTTTTGTGGCAAGACCTAGACATTCGGAACATGAAACAGGACTAGCTATTGATGTTACGATGAGAACAAAAGATGAAAAATGGGTTATTGAGTTTGATCCAGAATTTTTAGAATGTCAACAATTCTTAAAAGAAAATTGTTCTCGATTTGGTTTTATTTTAAGATACCCTGAACATAAGGAAGAAATTACAGGATATCATTATGAACCTTGGCATTTTCGGTATATAGGAAATAAAAAGGTCGCTGAATATATCATGAAGAATAATTTGTGTTTAGAGGAATATTACGAAAAGGAAAAAATATTTGCAAAAAATAAAAATTTATAGATTTGTGATGAGAAATGATTCCATAAATATTATTACTTAAGAAGATAGAAT
>CAJTSN010000001.1:0-26703 GCA_910578745.1 uncultured Bacilli bacterium | reverse complement strand
TTAGATACAGTAATAGAAAAAAGATATTTTGAATCAAGATAGAAATTAAAAATTTTAAAATGCAACAGTTATAGGTAATGATTTTGTATTTCAATTAATGTTATAAAAATAGAATAATAGAATAATGTCTAAATCTTTTTCACAGTTTGAGAGGAATATACTACAAATTAGATAGATGAACTTTTTAAAAGTCATTTCAATAGAAAAAGAAGCTTATAATAAAACAAGGGAATATTTATGGTTACCTTGTTTTTTTTATAAAAAAATGATAGAATTATATAACGAAAATAATGTTTATTTATCCTTAATTTTATAAATTTAGAAAATGAAATTTGTGATTTTTCTTCGTTTTAAGATAAAAATTGTTTCCTCTTTTTTTCATTTGTCTTTAGCAAAGTGAATGTGGAAACAAATAAAACCTTTAAAGTCATAAGAAAGGAGCAGAGTATGTTCAAATTAGTATCATCTTATAAACCATCTGGGGACCAACCAGAAGCGATTGAAAAGCTAGTGAGCGGTATAGAAAATGGTGTAAAAGAGCAAGTTTTATTAGGAGCAACAGGAACAGGAAAAACATTTACAATAGCAAATGTGATTGCTAAAACGAACAAGCCAACCTTGGTACTAGCTCATAATAAGACCTTAGCAGGACAACTTTATGCAGAACTAAAAGAATTTTTTCCGGAAAATCGAGTGGAATATTTTGTTTCCTATTACGATTATTACCAGCCAGAAGCCTATGTAGCGAAAACAGACACTTATATAGAAAAAGATGCTTCTATTAATGATGAGATTGATGAATTACGTCATGCAGCCACTGCTTCTATTTTAACGAGAAGGGATACGATTGTGGTTGCTTCGGTTTCTTGTATCTATGGAATTGGTGATGTAGAAGATTATAAAAGCAAAATGTTAATTCTAAATGTGGGGGACCTAATTTCAAGAGAAGATGTTATGGTTCGACTTGTAGATATGTTATATGAGAGAAATAATTTAGATTTAAAAAGAGGGACATTTCGAGCTAGAGGAGATATACTAGAAATTATGCCAGTCAATCAACATGGAAAGGCATACCGCATTGATTTTTTTGGCGATGAAATTGATAAAATTGTAGAATTTGATACATTGACAGGTGTAGTAACAGCGAATAAACATAGTATTAGTATGTATCCCGCTAGCCATTTCGTTACAACAGATGAGAAATTAAAAAAAGCCGTTTCCAATATAAAAAAGGAATTAGAGGAAAGACTTACTTATTTTAAAGAAAATGATAAATTATTAGAACATCAACGTCTTATGGAAAGAACGAACTATGATATGGAGATGCTTTTAGAAACTGGTTCTTGCAGGGGGGTTGAAAATTATTCAAGACATATGGCTTTAAAAGAAGCAGGAGAAACACCAACGACACTTATCGACTTTTTTGATAAAGATTTTCTTATGATTATCGATGAATCTCATGTGACGATTCCTCAAGTTAGAGGAATGTATAATGGAGACCAAGCACGAAAACAGGTTCTAGTAGATTATGGATTTCGGCTTCCAAGTGCGAAAGACAATCGCCCTCTTCGTTTTGAAGAATTTGAGAAGAAAATCAATCAATTGATTTGTGTTTCTGCTACTCCGGGGGATTATGAATTAGAAAGATCGAAACAAGTGGTTGAGCAAATCATTAGACCAACTGGTCTTTTAGATCCAACGATTGATGTACGACCAACAAAGGGGCAAATTGATGATTTAGTGAATGAAATACATGCACGTATTGAAAAAAAAGAAAGAGTTTTGATTACTACTTTAACAATACGCATGGCAGAAGAACTTACAACATACTTAAAAAAAATCGATATAAAAGTTGCTTATTTACATAGTGAAGTTAAAACATTAGACCGACTTAAAATCATTCGTGATTTAAGACTTGGTAAATATGATGTCGTTGTTGGAATAAACTTATTAAGAGAGGGTATTGATATTCCAGAAGTTAGTTTGATTGCGATTATGGATGCAGATAAACAAGGATTTTTACGGAGTGAACGAAGCTTAATTCAAACGATTGGAAGAGCAGCTCGAAATGCAAATGGTCATGTAATTATGTATGCTGATGTTATTAGTGAATCGATGGAAAAAGCAATGAAGGAAACAGAAAGAAGAAGAACCATTCAAATGGCATATAATGAAAAAAATCATATTACGCCAAAAACCATTATAAAAGAAATTCGTGAAGTGATTAGTAATAACAAAGAAATGGAAGAAGAAAAGCCAGTAAAGATGACAAAGCAAGAAAGAATAGATATGATAAATAAAATTGAAGAAGAAATGAAACAAGCGGCTAAAGATTTAGATTTTGAAAGAGCAATGGAGCTTCGTGATATTTTATTTGAAATGAAAGGTGAATAAAATGAAAAAAATGTATGAAAAAGTATTTGACAGTTTAATCTATATTATCTGTTATACACTAATTTTGATTCTCTTATCTTATATTTTTAAACATACGATTCAATTGGATACAGGTATGTTTGGACTTTGGGCTTTTTTCGTTTCAATGACTATTTATTTTTTAAATAAAACAGTGAAACCAATTTTATTTTCTTTAACACTTCCCATTACAGCGATGACACTTGGCATTTTTTATCCTTTCATTAATGTAATTATTTTAAATATTGTAGATATTCTCTATGGATCACACTTCAATATCAATGGAATATTTATGAGTTTTGTGGTTGCTTGTTTAATTTCCATCTTAAATGTTTTAACAGATCAAATTATTATTCAACCATTACTTCGAGGTGATAAACATGAATCCGATCTTATTTAGTATAGGTCCATTTCATATTTATTGGTATTCTTTTATCTTACTTATTGCTTTTTCATTTGGATTTTTTTTACTACTCAAACAGGCCGAAAAAGAAGGAATTAACAGAAGTATTATTTATGATTACGCTTGCTATTTAATTCCAATTTCTTTAGTTGGAGCCAGATT
Source organism: uncultured Bacilli bacterium (assembly GCA_910578745.1). Lineage (GTDB taxonomy): Bacteria > Bacillota_I > Bacilli_A > RF39 > UBA660 > CATOJL01. The sequence goes on along the minus strand of CAJTSN010000001.1, from coordinate 23,726 downwards.
ATACTATGTTCTTTTTGAAATCAATCATTATATAAGTGACCCTCTTGCCATACTACGTGTATGGGAAGGAGGACTTGCTATACATGGAGGTATTATAGCAGGAGCCGTATTTACCTACTTTTATACAAAGAAGAAGAATATTCCATTTTTGAAATTGACAGATATATTAGTAATCTCCTTAATTATAGGGCAGATTTTAGGAAGATGGGGCAATTTCTTTAACGGGGAAGCCTATGGTCCTGAAACAACGTATGCGTTTTTGCATTCTTTACATTTGCCAGAGTTTATTATTAAGGGAATGTTTATTGAAGGTGTTTATTATCAGCCAACCTTTTTGTATGAATCTCTTTGGAATTTACTAGGTTTACTTCTTTTATTAATTGTTAAGAAGAAATGTCATGTAAAAGGGACTATAAGTGCACTATATGTCATACACTATGGTATTGGAAGATTCTTTATCGAGTCCCTTAGGCAAGATAGTTTAATGCTAGGACCTATTCGAGTAGCGCAACTAATTTCTATTTTTATGATCATTATTGGAATAGGCATGTTATTTTATACAAGAAAGGAACAAAAAAATGAATCAAAAATATGATGTCGTTGTTATTGGTGCAGGAATTGCCGGTATCACAACTGCTATTTATTTGAAAAGATATGGGTATCATGTACTCGTGATAGACAAAAATTATCCAGGTGGGCAATTAAATAAGATAGGGTTTATTGAAAATTATCCTGGATTTGAACAGATAAAAGGACCTGACTTTGCTTTTCATCTATATGAGCAAGCAAAAAGATTAGAAATTCCTTTTTTATTTAGTTCGGTAGAGAAAATAGAAACAAAAGCGGTCAAAGTAATAGAAACAAGTAGTGATATTCTTTATGCCGATTGTATTGTTTTAGCAACTGGAAGAAATCCTAGAAAATTAGGACTTGAATTGGAAGAAGAATTACTTGGAAGGGGAATTAGCTATTGTGCTACTTGTGATGGTCCCTTTTTTAAGGATAAAATAGTAAGTGTTGTAGGTGGAGGAAATAGTGCTATAGGAGAGGCTCTTTATTTATCTAGTCTTGCTAAAGAAGTACATATAATTCACCGTAGGGATTTTTTTCGTGCTAGTAAACATTTGATTCAAAAAATAGAAAAGGCGCCTAATATTTATATCCATTATGAAAGTAGTATTACTTCTTTAGAACAAACCAATGGCGTATTAACTTCTATTAAAATTGAGCAAAAAGGAATAAATAAGGTAATTTCTACCGATGGACTGTTTATTTATATAGGAATGGATCCAGTATTTATAAATATCGATGATTCTTCCATTTATGATGCTGATGGTTTTCTTTTCGTTGATGAAAATATGGAAACAAAAAGAAAAGGAGTTTATGCTTGTGGAGATGCAATAAAAAAAGAGGTATACCAATTGACAACAGCTGTAGGAGAAGCTACAACGGTCGCCTTTTCTATTCATCAGGCAAAGCAAAAAAATGTATAGGACATATACATTTTTATTTTTCTTCATATTTCTTAACAATTGCATTCAATTGATTCATTCTCTGGTCCAAACTATGAATGTCTAATGAGAATTGATACAACTGTTCACTGATTTCCTTTGGAAGTTTCTTAGAAAATTTATATTGGATTTTATGATCTAAACTTGCCCAAAAATCCATTGCTATCGTTCGAATTTGAATTTCAGCTTCTATATACTCAACTGTGTTATTTAAACATACAGGAACTAGAACAAGTAAGTGATAACTAATATATCCAGAATCTTTTGGATGTTTTATATAGTCTTTTTCCTCTTTTATTTTAAATTGAGGAGAAGATTTAATTAAAGTCACTATTTCATAAACATCTGATAAAAAAGAACATACAATACGAATACCAATCATATCATGAAGATGTTTTATTATATTATGATAGCTAGGAGAATATCCTTTTTGTTTTAATTTTTGAATAGCGCTTTCCTCTTCTTTCATTCTTGATTTTATATGTTCAACAGGGTTATAACCATGTAGGAAAGCAAATTCTTTGATTAAAATGTTTAATTGTGTTTCTAATATATCTAAAGCAAATTCATATTTCAGTATCAATTCGGGAATTTTTTCTTTTCCTTCAATATTTGTATAAGTCATAAAATTCTTCTTTCTTTATAGAATAAATAAACCCTTAGAAATATAAGGATTTATTTAAATAAAAAACTGCTTAGAACATTATAACACTGTTTTATGCAGTTCGCAAATTTTTCGTTTGAAAATAGAATGAATTTTGTCAATATTTTGTTAAGAAACAGAAATTTACAGTAAATTTTATTGACAAGATAAATTCTTTTTTATTTCTTTTAAAAATTGTTCTCTTTCTTGTATAATACTTTGATTTTTCCCTTCTATTTGCTTATTTTTATACTTTTTTTCTAGGTAAGCCATAAATGTATCTTCTAGAGGAACTTTCCCTTTACTTGTAAAGTTATTGTTTAAAATGGCAAATTCCATTCGATTTCGTAAATATTTCCATTCTTCATAATACACGGATTTTACTTTTAGCATGAATTGATTTCCATCTTCTAATACAAATCCTTCAATAAAAGAGTCATCTATTTTATAATTTTTATCCTTTATCCTTTCAATTAAAGGATAAAACTCACTTATTGTATTTATAACACAATATAGTTTTTTTACTTCGATTTTATTTATTTTAGCAAACGTTTCTAGATGAGAATAGTCCATTTTAGAAAACTCTGTACAATTATAGATGATATCTAATAGAATAAGATTTTCTTTCTCATATTTTATAATATGAGGATCATGTACTGGATCGATGACTTCAAATACCATTGTTGCCTTTTCTTCTATTAGTATTTTTCGAATTGCCTCTATTTGTTTTTTAGTAAAGAGTCCATAAAATATAGTCTTAAAATAAGTTGCATAATCCCCTGTATTTGTCGATTTCGTCGCGAAAAAGAATTCCCCATCGATTTGGGATAGGATTCCTAAAAAGCCATTATATTTTATATAAACCTGTATAGGAAAACATAAATTTTTTTCTAATTCTTTTTTACTTGTTTCTTTTCTTTCTTCATAGTTAAAGAATTTATCATAGCTTCGAGCTACTATTTTATTTTTATTTGTATCGATAAAAAGTCCTCTAGCATGTGTAGTAGTCGCATTCCAAATATGATGATAGAAAGCTTCTTTAGTAAAATTAAAGGAAGAAATGTCATTTTCTAAGTTTTTTTCATATACATATCTATTTTTTCTAAGAGATTGAATTAAGTTATATACACTCGTTTCTTCTATTAAATTTTTATTGTATATTTCATTTTTAATGGTTGTATAACTATATGTGCCATCTTCTTTTAAAGTTAAAATTCTAAGAGACCCTCCATGTTCTACATCTCCTTCTAAATTATAGGAATAAGAATAAGTATCTATATTTATTTTAGAATAATTTCTATGTCCATGAATTTGGTATACCTTTTTCTCCTCATTTTCCATATAAGTATGATACAGTTTATCAATATTCATTTCATAAGGCTCTATTCCATAGATAAATGAATTTGTACTATAATAGTCAAGAGGTAATTTAGGAAAATAAGGAATTCCTCCATGATTAATTATGTATGTTTTATCATGGAAAGATAGATAAATAATTTGTGAGAGTTTTTTCACAAAACCTCTTATATCTGATTTTGTTATTTGATTTTGTTTAAATTCTTGAATTGTATTTTTTATATCATAATCAAGTGTAAAAGCATCATCGCAGGCATACTTATATAGTTTATCTTCATGATTTCCGACTAGAAAAAACATATTTTTCTTTTGCATCAATTGGATTAAAAAATGAAATACCTGTGTGTTTTCTATTCCTCTATCAAAGTAATCTCCTAGGAATATATAGGCATCTTCTTCACAAATAGGATTTTGATCGAAGTAACTTTTTAAAGCTGTATAACAACCATGAATATCGCCAATAATATGTATATTTTTGAATTGATTAAAGTCTTTCGGATTATTGTTAATTATAGAATTAAATTGTGTTGGTTCGATAGTTTGAAAAGAATTAGGCATTTTTTCTTTAGAAAATGTTTTATATACACGGTCAATGGCATCGCTTGGAACAATTTTATAACTTTCTCTATTTTGATTTCTTTTATATACTTCTTCTTTTGGTATGGTTGTGAAATCGACAATATAAAGACGATACCTATACTTCTCACTTAATTTCTTATAAATCATTACATCTTCTTTTTTTGCATGAACTGCATCAATAATGGTAAGTTCCCCTTTTCGCATTCGCTCTTCTAATAGTGTATATAGAATTTCCCATACTTTTATATTATTAAATTGAGGGATTCTATCAGAGTAAGACATGGTTAATTCTGGTGCATTTAAAAGTAAACGAATGTTATCGGCACATAAAGTGAAGCGTTCTAGATTTTGTTCTTTTATAAAGGTACTTTTGCCAGCCCCCATTGCACCTCTTAGTATGATCAGTTTTCTCATTTAATCCTCCTATCTAAGGATATTATGGTTGGTATCTTTATCTCACGCACCAACATATATTTTTTCTATAAACTCATCCACAATTATTCTAGTGAATTCATTTATTTTCTTATATTTTTTTAGTATGCTTCCTATATCTTTTGAATCTTTTTTTCTAGTTTCAGTTTCATCATATTACAATTTCTTATATCTCTTGCCCATCTATAAACATCTTGAAATAAATATTTATGAATATTTTTTAAATATTTAAAATCAAAATTTCCTTTTAATGGTTTTTCATTTAATTCATAAGTTCTTAAAGATACAAGTTCTCTTTCGGCATTAAATAAATCTTCATCATTAGTAATATTGAGTTTATTAATTAAAATCTCAGTATCCTTATAACAATAATCAGCTGTTTTTTCGTAAGTATATTTATATTTATTATCCATAGATTTTCCTATACTTTTCTAATATTTTCTTTCGTTCGATTTCAGTTGTTGATTTACCAATAATACAATTATAAAGTTTTCGTTTTATTTCTTCAGTTAATGGCATTCCTTCTTGAGCCATTGCGCCATCAACTTTTTTTATTTTTTCTTGTATTTCTTTTTCAGTTCGCTTTTTATTTCTATTCATTAAAATCACTTACTTTCTTCAAGTTTTTGATATACCCATTATACCATAAAATTATACGATAAAAGCTCTTATTAATCATTTGTTTTAAGGCAATAAATTTAAGTAAAATAAAAATAATGAATTAACAAAAGTACTTTTCTTTAATTACTATTGAATTTTATAGATCATCATTTGCTACAACTCATACTTATTACATTGGATTTATTTTAACTTGGATGGGGTTACACAATTTACATTAATATAAGGATCATATTGAATCGATAGATTATGAGTTAAATTAATAAGGGCTACCTTAGAAGTATTGTAATCAATGTTACTTGAAAAAAGAAGAAGTAAATATTAGTTCATTATGAAATATTTAATGAAGCTAAATTTTCTAAAACTTCAGCATTATTAAGTTTTAATAAATATTTACTTGGTAACGAAATTTTTGATTTTTGTAAACCACTTCCACAAATAATTCTATCTACTTCCAATACTTTAGGATCAATAAAAATCTTCCATTCTTGAGGTAATCCAATAGGATTTATACTACCATATTCCATTTTAGTTTTTTCTAAAACATATTCTAATGGAGCCACAGATACCATTCTTGAATTTGTATATTTTCTAACTGTAGTTGACATATTATACTTATACCCAGTTGGTACAAGAAGGGCAACATAACTTTTATTTTCGCCTCTTTTGCACTCACATACTAAACAATTTACTCCAGTTTTTATATCAATATCGTAATGTTCACATAATTTAATGCCATCCATATATTCTGGATCTATTTCAGCTACTAGGATATTTTCTTGTTCTTCTTTAGAAAATAAGTTCTTTATATAATCATAAGTAGTTTCAGCTAATAAATGTTTATTTTTTTCTATTTTTTTAAAATCTAAATTATTGTCCATAAAGTTCTCCAATCATTTATTCTCATCTAAAACCTTTTCAACTTCGCTAATAAGTTGTTCTTTATTAGGAATATAGTAGGTATAAGTTGATGCAAAAACATTATTTTCAAGCCCACCTAAAGCATATTCCATAGCTACTTCTTTTTTATTTTTACAAAGAATAATTCCTATTGGCCTATTATCATACTCATCATTAACTTCAGCATTATAATAATTTAAATACATATTCATTTGTCCTGCATATTCTGGTTTCATTCCACCAATTTTTAAATCAATTAATACATAACATTTTAATATTTTATTATAAAAAACCATATCTACATAATAGTGTGTATTTCCTAAAGTTATTCTTTGTTGTGTACCAACAAACATAAATCCCTTTCCTAATTCAAGTAAAAAATCTTCCATGTGCTTTATCAATTTGCGTTCTAAATCACGCTCTAAAATTGGTTTTTGTTCTTTAATATCTAAAAATTCAAGAACATATGGTTCTTTTAAAATATCATCTGGCTTAGATAATGTTTGACCTTCCTTTGATAACTCATATACTTTTTCTTTATTATTCTTCCCATCGGATAATAATAATCTTTCAAATAATGAGGTTTCTAATTGTCTTTTTAATTCTCTAACACTCCAGTTTGAGTTAATACATTCTTTTTCATAAAAATTTCTTTCATCTTCATTTTGTATACTCAAAAGTTCACAGTAATGAGACCAGCTTAATTTTCCAGACACTGTCTGGAATTTTGGATACGTAATATAAAATTTTCTCATATTAAATAAATTACTAACAGAAAATCCTGTTCCCAATACATTTCTTAATTCTTTTGATAATTCACGAATAATTTGTTTTCCATATTCAGCTTTTATATTACCGTTTTGTTCATTTTCCACAATTATTCTACCAACATTCCAATAAGCACTTATCATAGTATTATTAACTTCATAAGCAATTTTGTTTCTACTACTAATAATTATATTCTTAATTTCTTCAATCATTTTAATATTATTTTTTTCTAACATAAGTTCTCCTTTACCATTCTATAACAGTTAACCCTTCAAACCTATTATTCCAGCTCTCTGCTTTCTTTTCATATAATTCTTTTGAGTTTGCTTGATGCTTAATTGGTCTAATAGTTTTACTAAAAATATCACTTAATCCATATGGTGCATATACCTTAACATCATTATTTTCTTTTGTTATTCCAACAGCATGAACAGTTGCTATCCATTTGCTTATAGCATCCTCTGAATTTTTATATTGTTCAATATTTTCACCTTGATTATGTTCTATTTTCCATAAATGCATTCTTGCTTCATTTGAAACATCAACATCATAGTTGAAACCTTTTGATTTAATATATTTATTAATAATATTATAGTATTCTAAATCTTTTTCTACACTTAAATCAGAATTATCATAATAAATAACATCTATATCTTTAATCCCATAATCTAAATTTTTTCCATCATAGTAATTCCAAATTGTTTGAAAAAATTGATCCAACAGCAATATAAAAATTTTGTAATTTCAATTCAGTTACATAGTCTAAAATTGACATTAAATCTTCATTTTGTTTTAAGATGGAAATAAACTTTTGCTTTTGTTCTTCTATACTTTTATATCTCATAGTAACATCTCCATCAATACAATTTTATCATATTTTAGGTGCTTGGTGTTAGAATAGATATTGTAATAGTATCTGATACATCTTCATTATATAAGTTTGTATCATTATTATAGCAAAGTAAAACTATTCTTTGAGTATTATTACTAATGACAATTTTGTGTGGTTCTTTTAATCCTAAATTAGAGTTATTAAAGACAATATTCTTTCCTGCAATATATTCAATGTTTAATTTGGTAATATTTTTAATTCTTAATATCCTTTTTTATACACAAAGAAATTCTAAAAGTTCTATGAACACATTCCTTTATATATTCACCATCTTTCACAGAGAAAAAAAGTCCATAATATCAAGTATTATGAACTCAGACTGTTGACAAATATAGGAAACAGTCTTTTCATTTATAAAAAAGTATAGTATAATAAAAAAAGCGAGAAAAATGTTCTTATTCTAACCGATAAAACATTGCCAAAATCTCGCTTTTTTGATGAAAATATGAGATAATAAAAATGGTTAGAATGGGAAGTGATAAAAATGGCAATGACAAGACAAATACATAAAAACGATTGTATAATAATGAATACTTTAGAAGAATTAGTACCACAGGAACATTTGGTAAGGAAACTAGATAACTGTATAGATTTTAGATTTATAGAAGAATTGGTAAAAGATTTATATAGTGTTGCAGGAAGACCAAGTATTCCCCCAGTGGTACTTTTTAAGCTGATTTTAATAAATATAATATTTGGAATAAATTCAATGAGAAGAACATGTGAAGAATGTAAAGTAAATCTAGCTTATAGATGGTATCTAGGATTATCAATATATGATGATATACCCAACTATTCAACATGGAGTCAGAATTACATAAGAAGATATAAAGATAGTGATGTATTTAACCAAATCTTTGATACAATACTAAATCAAGCAATAGAATATGGCTTTGTAGATATGGAAACAGTATTTGGAGATGGAACACACCAAAAAGCTAATGCGAATAAAAATAAGTATAAAGATGTTGAAGTAGAAATTGTAAAAAAAGTCTATGAAGAAGAGATGCTTAAAGAAATCAATGAAGATAGGATAAAACATGGAAAGAAACCATTAGAAAATATAGAAAAAACAGAAATCATGTATGATGAGGAGACAGGAGAAATAAAGGAAAATATTAATACCAAACATATAAAAAAAAGTATAACAGATACAGAAAGTGGATGTTTTCATAAAGGAGAAAAGGAAAAATGCTTTGCGTATACGCATCAAACCTTTTGTGACAAGAATGGATTTGTATTGGCATCTATAACAACACCAGGAAATGTGCATGACAGTGTAGCCTTTTTTAAAGTATATAAAGTTCTAAATAGTAAATTCAAAGATAGGATAAAGAATGTATGTTTAGATGCAGGCTATATAAATCCAGTGATATGTAGAGAGATTATATTAACGGGACATATTCCATTAATGCCATACAAAAGACCAATGACAGGAAAGGGATTCTTTAAGAAATATGAATATGCATACGATGAATATTATGATTGTTATGTATGTCCAAATAATGAAGTATTGTCTTATAGTACGACAGATAAAAAAGGATATAAGCAATATAAATCAGATCCAGAGAAATGTAAGAATTGCCCTTTAAGAGGACAATGTACAAAAAGTAAAAACTATCAAAAAGTAATGACTCGTCATATATGGGAAGAATACAAAGAGCAAGCAAATGAGAATAGATACACAAAACTATGGAAAGACAACTATCCACTTCGTAAAGAAACAATAGAAAGAGTATTTGGGGATTGTAAGGAACAACATGGATTAAGATATACAAGAGTTCGTGGATTACTGAAAAATGAGCAAAATGCCACGATGATTTTTGCGTGTCATAATTTAAAGAAAATGGCCAATTGGAGGTGGAAACAGGCGCCTAATATCGACTTAAATAAGACTATTATTCAAAGAATCATTCCATTTTTAAAATTTATCAAACAAAAAGCAGTATATTCAAATTGAACATACCACTTTGTCAACAGTCTGAGTCCATAATATCAAGTATTATGAACTTTTAATTTTATCTTCGCACAAAGGAGTGCGTAAAATTCAATATGGGGCGCTCTATGGGGATCGAACCCATGCATGCCTGAGTCACAGTCAGGTGTGTTAACCGCTTCACCAAGAACGCCATCTCAATACATACATATTTTAACAAGTTCTAGAGTATTTCGCAACCTTTTTTAGTAAAATTTTTAAAATGATTTTAAAATGTTTTAATTTAGACAATTACCTATACATAATTTTCCTAGTTCCATATTCTAAAGTAGAGGAGGAAGAACTATGAATCAATATTCAAATTCTTTAGACTATTATAATTATACAAATAATAATTATAATCAGCCAATGTTTACAGAGGATGCAGATGCGAAAAAATTATATGATCCATATCAAGGATTTATAAGAGGGAATATGTTTCCTAATTTATATAATGGATATAAGGTGAATGGTCCTATCAATTTAGAACCAAAAAATGAAAGAGAAGAGATGTTAATGTATCTTGATGCACTTTGCTTTGCAGCACATGATATTAGTTTATATTTGGATATTTATCCAAAGGATAAGGATATGATAGAAGCTTTTGCTAATTACAATAAAGAGGCAAATAAGGTAATGGAACAATACCAAAAAATGTATGGTCCGCTTGTTGTAAATAGTGAGGCAAATACAGTATATCCATGGGCATGGGATAATCAACCTTGGCCTTGGGAAAAAATGTAGGAGGTTACTATGTGGAAATATGAAAAAAAATTACAATATCCTGTAAATATTAAAAATAGGGATTTATTAATGGCAAAGGCACTACTTGCGCAATATGGTGGGCCAGATAGTGAACTTGCCGCATGTTTACGTTACATGAATCAAAGATATACAATGCCAGATGATAAGGGAAAAGCTTTACTTTCTGATATTGCAACTGAAGAAATTGCCCATTTGGAAATAATTGCTTCTATGATTCATCAATTAATGCAAGGAGCAACGATTGAAGATTTAAAAAAAGCAGGTTTAGGTGGACATTTTGCAATGCATGATAGTGCTTTATTCCCAAATGATCCAAATGGGGTTCCATTTACAACTGCCTATATTGAAGCGAGTGGAGATTTTATTGCTGATATTGAAAGTGATATGGCTGCGGAACAACGTGCCCGTGCGACTTACGAGCATTTAATGGATATGACAAATGATAAAGATGTTTTAGGTCCACTTTCTTTTTTAAGACAAAGAGAAGTGGTTCACTATCAACGGTTTAAAGAATTACGTGATTATTATTTAAAAAGCAAAATCCAACGTATTGACAAATAATTGTAAAAAACCAATTGTATAATTGGCTTTTTTGTGGGAAAATAAGTGAGGTGGGAGAATGGATAGAGAGTATACTTTGGAAGAAGTCATTTATGCTATAAAAGAGTCATGGTGTAAGGAAACTTGTTATCCAAAAGAGGTGCATTTATGGAGTTTTAAAAATCCTAGTATTGGACAAGATGCAGTGACTTCTATACTAATTTATGATTATTTTAAAGGAAATATTAAAAAGTGTTATATAGAGGGAAAAGCACACTATTTTAATATTGTAAATAAGGAAATTGTGGATTTAACAAAAGAAAATTTTTTAGAGAAAGTAATTCCTTATGAACAAGCAGTATATAAAAAAAGAAGTGATTTACTTAAAAATGAAAATGTAAAAAATCGTTATTTTCTTTTAAAGGAACGAGTCGATGGATATTTAGAGTAAACTAGAAATTAAGACCTAGTTCCATCATCATTCATAATGGAAAAATGATTTAAGGAGTGTGTTGTTATGAATGATATTGATATTTCATTAAAATATGAAAATGGAATGGAAATTGAGGAAGAAAATCTGTTTTTTGAATATCACAAAGTGATTTTAGAAGATTTACGCAGAATTTCTATGAAGGTAGTAGATTGCACTGACAGTGAGAAAAAGAACAAACTTTTAAGCAATCTAAATAAATTGATAGACGACTTAGATGCTAATAGAACATATGCTGAATTCTTAACTATTTTTTTTCCTTTTCAAATTTGTATTCATGGAAACTATTTAATTTTTTCTTATTATAAAACAGTAGAAACCTCAGAACTGTATACAGAAAAGCCATCGATTATAATAATTACTCGTGATATGAAAAATATATATTTTATAGATGAAATTGAAGTTCTTATTCAAAATGTAGAAGAATATGAAGCATGTTCGAATAAATATCTTGATTATAGCCGTTATTATGTAGAATTTTTTAGAGTTAGAGGGGAAACTGTAAGTGCGAATGAATGTACTTTAGAGTCCTATACAAATACGATTTTTTATGATAGTTTTAATGAAATAGAGTCTATCGTAAAAAAAATAGAAAAAATGTTTGATTCAAATATTAATAAAAAAGATGCTTTTTCGTTTTAAATGAAAAAGAATGTGCATACTAAAAATGGTGATGTACGTGGAGAATAAAAGCATTTGGTTACAGGAGGTAAAACCATTTCATTTCGAGAATTTAAAAAAAGATTTAGAAGTGGACGTTTTAATTATAGGTGGTGGGATAACAGGCGTATCTTGTGCATATCAGTTAAAAGATACATCTTTAAAAGTATGTTTGGTAGAAAGGAATCAGATTGGTTTAGGTGTTACTTCTAAAACGACGGGGAAACTCAATTATTTACAAGAAACAATTTATACAACAATAGAAGAAAATTATTCTTATGAAGAAGCGGCTCTTTATTTAAAATCACAAAGATATGCAATAAAGATGGTAAAAGATATTGTTCAAAAAGAAAAAATAGATTGCAATTTTGAGAAGGTTTCTTCATATGTTTTTACGGATAAAGAACAAGAAATACAAGCCATTCGAAAAGAAAAATCGATTTTATCTAGCCTAGGACAAACCGTTGAGACGAGTAAAGATATTCCTTTTCCTTTAAAAAGTATCTATGCAATTCATGTAAAAGATACAGCTATTTTTCATCCTTTAAAATATGTATATTCGTTAGTAAATCTCGTTAAAGAAAATATGTCTATTTATGAAAATACAGAAATTTATAAGATAAAATCAGAAAAATCTTTTTATATTTGTAATACAAAAGAGAATCAAATTAAGGCAAAATATGTTATTCTAGCCTGTCACTATCCTTTTTTCTTATTCCCTTATTTTATGCCAATTAAAACCTATCCAGAAAAATCTTATGTTTTAGCTAGTAAAATCGATGAGTATAAAAAAAATACATTGATAACAAGCACTGTACCAACAAAGTCTGTTCGTTATTATAAAGAAAAAGAGCATTATCTTATTTATTTGTCAAATTCACATCCTAGTTGTAATAATGTAGATAGCATTCATAATTTCGCATCTATTATGATGGAAGCAAAAAAAATGAATGTTTCTATTTCCTATTTATGGTCAAATGAGGATTTAATTACTTTTGATCATTTGCCTCTTATTGGTGCTATAAAAGAAAATCTCTTTTTAGCAACTGGATATAATACATGGGGAATGACAAATGCAACCATTGCTTCTTATATAATAAAAAATGCAATTTTAGGAAAGAAAACAGAATATGATATTTTATTTGATCCTTTACGAAAAAATGGTAAGGCTAAAATGAAAGCGTATACAGGAAATATGCTGAAAAATGCGAAAGGTTATATTGAAAATAAAGTGAAAGTATCTAAGCCTTGGTATCCTAGTCAATTAACTTTTAAAACGATTCATGGGAAAAAAGTGGCAATTTATGAAGATGGAAAAAAACATATGGTTTATACAAAATGTCCTCATATGGGATGTGAGCTTATTTTTAATGAAATTGAGAAAACTTGGGATTGTCCATGTCATGCTTCTCGTTTTGATTTAGATGGGAATTGTATAAAGGGACCAAGTTTGTATAATATTAGTTATAAACAAGTAAAGGATTAATTCGCAAATTTTATTTATAGTGTGGATGAAAATGTATAACACAAAATTCGAACTGGTAGTGCATAGAATTCTTACTGTCAGTTATATAAAATAGTAGTGGGTGGTGAAAATGAACAAAAAATCCCACATTCACGATGATTACTATTATTATGATATTGTTAGGAAGAATATTAAAAAGTATAGAAAATCAGCTAATCTTACGCAACAAGAATTAGCTGATGAAATAGGGGTTTCGATGCACTATATATCACAAATTGAAAGTGCGAACCCCAATAAGTATTTTACATTGGTACTCATAGGCAGAATCGCTGATACTTTAAATATTGATATTAGACAACTCTTTGATGATACGGATATTTAAATGTAACAGGAATTCTTCTATTTTGTTTGATTAAAACAATCAAAAATACTGTATAAAATGAGTAAGTATAAAAATGAGCCACCAATCATAATACAAAACCACAAAGGTTTATCAAATGACATGACAGTTATTGCAGGAATTACCTTAAATGGATCTTTTGGAACAATAAAAGAAAATAAACTTATATCAATTATTCCTATTATTGCTAGTGCGATAAATCCAATTTTTTTCATATTTCACCTCCTATTTCATTTTAACATTAAGAAGATGAAAGTACATATATTAAATGCAGCACATATATTAAATGTTCTTGGATAATTACATTAGGTGGTATATATGGAAATAAAAAAAGAGGACAATAAATATATTTATGTGATCGTGGGAAAAAACATTAGAAAGTTACGTAAAAAACATCATTTAACACAAGTACAATTAGCGAACTTAATCGGATATAGTGAAGGGACAATTGCAAATATCGAAAATAGTAGTTATCAAACTTTTAGTTTGGAATTTTTGTATATTATAGCGAGGAAATTAGATGAGCCTATGAGTAAATTCTTTGACGAAGAATAATGGAACTTCTATTTTTTTAACTATAAAAGGAGAGTCTTAACCTATTGTTCTATAGAAAATAAAAAAGAAGGTGGTTTTAAATTTTTCATCTTCTTTTTTTATATCGTTTTTTATAATTGAGAAAGTTTACTTGATAATTCATTTACCTTCTCTGTTATTTTTTCCTCTTTTTCCTTTTCTAGGGAGTACCATCCATTTTTAAAGGCCATATTATAGGCATCCCTCCCTGCCATTTTTACATCTTTAAAAATGGTAAAAATCTCTTCAAATAATTTTTGATTACTTGCTTCATTGAGTGCATAAGTTAAATTTACACTCATATTTTTTTCACAGGCAAGGATTTCATTTAAATAATCACAATCATTTAATTCTTTTGTATTTGGAACTTCTGTCTTAGGATTTTGACATTTCTCATTCATTTCTAGTTCCTCCTAATATTTGAATTATTTTATTACATATTCCTACATGCATCGCATGAATCCTTCCTACTAATTCTTTGATTTCTGGATCTTTTATTTTTTCTTCGAAATCATAAGTAATCTTAGAAGCAGTGAAATTCCATTCAAACATATCGCTTAAATAAGCGAAATCTTTTGTAGAAATCATTACAGGTGGTTCGTTCATATTAATCTCCTCTCCTTTTATAACATGAACGTAAAGTTGTAAAAATATACCAAATAATCTCTTGAAAAAAAAGAGGGACAATTATATAATGGTAATAGTCGGGAAGGCTAAAGAAGGAGGAACTTATGGAAGTGAAAAATTTAAAAGGTACAAAAACGGAACAAAATTTGTGGACAGCATTTGCTGGTGAATCACAAGCGAGAAATAAATATACTTTTTCTGCAAGTAAAGCAAGAAAAGAAGGACTTCAACAAATAGGCGCTATTTTTGAAGAAGCTGCAGCTAATGAAAAGGAACACGCTGAAATATGGTTTAAGCTTCTAAATGGAGGAGAAATAGGAACTACAGAGCAAAATTTAGAGGATGCTATTCGTGGAGAAAACCAAGAATGGACAGATATGTATGCGAATTTTGCTAAGACCGCTTTAGAAGAGGGATTCGATTATATTGCTTTCTTATTTGAAGGAGTAGGAAAAATTGAAAAAGAGCATGAGGAACGCTTTAAAACATTACTTAATAATATTCGGACAAAGAGGGTATTCGAATCTGATGAACAAATCGTATGGATTTGTCGTAACTGTGGGCACTTACATTTTGGAAACGAAGCTCCAAAAGTTTGTCCAATTTGTGCACATCCACAAGCTTATTTTGAAAGAAGATGTCAAAATTATTAATCGAAAGAGTTTCACTCTTTTTTTGTTTTCAAAATTATAGTATAATTTAAGTATGGAGTTGGTGTTATGAATTCATATTTGTATGCGATGAAAACAGCTTTTTTATTTTTTCCTATCATTGCCATTCTTTTAACACTTCCATATGTTCTATCACAATATAAAAAGTACGGTTCTTTATTGGTATTTAGAACAGCCATTATTTATTCTTTTATTTTATATTTAATTGTGATTTATTTTCTTGTTATTTTGCCTCTTCCTCCTATTGAAGAAGTACGTAATTATACAAATGATTTTGTTCAATTAAAACCATTTTATGCGATTACGTATTTACAACAACATATTCATTTTGACATTACTGATTTTAGTACTTATTCTCGATTATTTGAAAATACTTACTTTTATCAGTTTATATACAATATATTTATAACGATTCCTTTTGGAATTTATTTACGCTATTATTTTAAATGTAAATTTACAAAAACTCTTTTATTAAGTTTCTTATTAAGCTTATTTTTTGAATTGACACAACTATCTGGTTTATATGGAATTTATCCTAGACCATATCGTATTTTTGATGTAGATGATTTGATTACCAATACGTTAGGTGGTGTATTAGGCTATTTCATTACACCCATTTTATGTTTTTTTCTCCCTTCTAGAGATAGAATGGATGAAAAGGCATATAAAAAAGGAGAGAAAGTGTCTTTCTCTAGGAAATTTGTTGCCTTCAGTATAGACTTTTTTATTTTTTCTCTTCTTTGTCTAATTCTATATTTTTGCGTTCGTATTTATTCAAAAAATATATCCTTTTTTGTACCAATGGGAATTGGTTTTGGTATGTATTATCTTTTTTTACCTATTTTATATAATGGCTATACCATAGGTAGGTTTTTAGTAAAAATTCAAGTCGTTTCTAAGAATGATATGCCTAGTAAATGGTATCAATTAATGATTCGTGAATGTATTTTCGCCTTTGTTTATATTTATGGAGTTCCTTTACTAACAAGAATGAAATCCCTATTTGAATCTTCTAAGTTCTCTACGTTGATTTCTGTTTTCTTGGTATTTGAATGTATTTTATTTATTGTGTCTTTCTTTCAAATTTTATTAAAAAAAGAAGGAACGCTTATTCATGAGAAACTAAGTCGTACCAAATGCGTTAGTACGGTTATTGTTCCAGAGAATGAAAAAATGAAAGATTGAAAAAAGTTTTTTGCAGAAACTTTTTTTTATGCTTTTGAAAAACAATTTTCGTTTTGTTATCCTTAGGAAGGAGGCAAATATGTTAGAAGAATTAAATGAAAAAGAATATTGTAATAAAAAGAAAATTTTTTCTTTGAAGAAAAAATATAAAGAAACTTATATGAATTATAGAAAATGGAAATATCTTTTTTCATTGAAAGCTTGGATTTTTAAGTATACTTATAGAAATTTAGAAAAGATTATTCAAAGAAAAAATAAATTATTTTTAGAAGAGGAAGGAGAAAAATATAATGAATTACTTTCTAATATTAATGGAAGAAGTTTAGATAAGGAACAGAGAATCGCTGTATTACAAGAAGAAGATAGTAGTTTAATTATTGCAGGGGCAGGGAGTGGAAAAACTTTAACAATGTTAGGAAAAATCGTTTATTTATTAAAAGTAAAACAAGTTGAGGCTTCAAAGATATTATGTATATCTTTTACAAATGCCATTACAGAGGATTTTCGCCTTTCTTTAGAAAAAGTGATAGATGAAAAAATTGATTGTATGACGTTTCACAAATTAGGAATTTCTATTTTCCATCATAATGGTTTTGATTTAGAGATAGCCGATGAAACACTTTTGAAATCGATTCTTCTAAAATTGGTAGAGGAAACAGATATGACTTTCTTTTTTAAAACAGATAAACGAAAAAAAGAACAATTTTTAAATTTAGTTTGTACATTCATTCATCTATTTAAATCGGGAGGTTATGAAAAAGAACAATTTTCTTCGTTTATTGAAGAAGCAAAACAAAATAAGAATCGTTTTTTAAGAAAAAAAGAACTCTTGTTTTTAAATTTTACTTATAAAGTATATACAAAATATGAGGAAATGCTGGATAGAGAGAATAAGATTGATTTTGATGATATGATAAAAGAAGCAACCGCTCTTCTTTTAAATGGAGGAACGTATAAAAAGTACGATTATATTCTTATTGACGAATATCAAGATACCTCCTATATTCGCTATCTACTTATAAAAGCATTAAAAGAACTAGGAAATAGTAAAGTGATTGCCGTCGGTGATGATTGGCAGGCAATTTATAAATTTACTGGATGTACTTTAGATCATTTTTTAAATTTTGGCGATTTATTTCCTTATAGCTCTATTTTTAAAATACAAACAACCTATCGAAATCCACAAGAATTGATTACAGTTGCTGGAAATTTTGTCATGAAAAATAAGAAACAAATTCATAAAGATTTACATTCAAAAAAACGAATAGAAAAGCCAATTAAACTCTTTTTTTATAAACAAAAGAAGGATTTTATTCTTTTTTTAGAACAAATTATTTCTAAAAATGAAAGTCATACATATTATATATTAGGGAGAAATAATCATGATATAGAATTTTTAAGAAGTTATGATGTTTTTGTAATTCAAAAGAATCAAACTTTATTTTTATACGGTTCATAAATCAAAAGGGTTAGAAAGTGAGAATGTAATTTTGATTAACATGGAAGATTCTATCTTAGGTTTTCCAAGTCAGCTTATAGATGATGAAGTGTTACATTATGTGACAAAAAGGGAAAGTTATCCCTATGAGGAAGAAAGACGACTTTTTTATGTGGCTTTGACTAGAACAAAAAACTATGTTTATCTATTTTGTCCATGTCGTCACTATTCTCCTTTTGTTAAGGAACTTTTAGAAGAAAATAAAAAAGATATAGAAATAATGAAGTATAGAATCGAAAATGTAGAGGAAACTAAGACTGTAGTACATTAGGAAATGGAAAGGGTGATAGAATGCTTCCTAGAAATTATTATTTAGATGATTTATTTAATAATTTGTTAGAAAAAAATGATGCAACAAAGATGAAATGTGATATTTATGAACAAGAGGACGATTTCTTTATAGAAATGGATGCACCTGGATTTTCAAAGGAGGATATAAAAATAGAAGTAAAAGATGGGTATTTAACGATTTCTTTAGTAAAAAAACAACAAGAGGAAAAAAATTATATAAGAAGGGAACGAAATTACGCATCTTATGAGAGAAGTTTTTATCTTGGAAATGTAAAAGAAGATGAGATTACAGCTTCGTTTAAAGAAGGAATTTTGACAATCAAAATACCAAAAAATGTAGAGAGTACACATGTGAAAAAAATAGAAATTTTGTAGTATAATGGGTTTAGGTGATGTGCTTGAGACTAAAAGATGTGGATTTGGATATTGAAAACTTAATAAGAGAAAATAGTCAAATGGATTCTATGCATAAATTTAGAGAAAATAATCTTTTCTTATCAGATAAACAGATAGAAATTCTAGAAAAATATGGTATTCATTACCAAGACTATGTCTCGACTGCTTCTTTAGTTTATGCGATAGAGACTCGATTATCTATGGAGGAAATTGAGGAGTTGGAAATCATTGCAAGTGAGCTTTCTGAATATCAGTATTATCATGAGGTAAATAAATAGGAGTATTTCAAATTTGACAAGTAAAAAAATTTTATGTTATGATATTACCTGTCTGTTGTAATAATGGGCAAGAGGTGAAAGATGAAAGTGAAAAATCAAAGGCTGTTTCAAACATTTACAGCATCTATTGTTTGCTTGACAGCTATTTTGTGTGGTGTATTCGTACTAGCACATAATGATTATACTTATTCAAAACAAGATGTGCATGAAGCAGCAATTATGGAAAATGATGATGAACCCTCCTCGTCCTTCGAGGATATGGGGTTAGTAGAAAAGGTAAAAAAAGAAATAAAAGAAATTATTGAAGATAAAAAACAAGCAGATTACGAGGCATATTTACAATCTCTTATTGTTTATGATGGATTGACAATGGATGAATTAAGCGATAAATTGGATCGAAATTTGAAATCGACTCTAAAAGGAAAAGGCAGACTTTTTGCAGAATATTCTATAGAACTAGGACTTGATCCTTATTTAGCTGTTTCGATTGTATTACTTGAAACAGGGTGCAACTGGGAATGTAGCAGTTTAGTCAAACAATGTAATAATGTGGGAGGAATTAAAGGAAGTCCTGGATGCTTTGGGGGTTCTTATAAAAAGTTTTCTTCTCTAGATGTAGGGATTAAGAGTTTTATGGATTTATTATATAACAATTATTATGCAAAGGGACTGACAACTCCAGAGAAAATTAATCCAAAATATGCTGAAAGTAAAACATGGGCACAAAAAGTAAATAAGTATATAGAAAAAATTAGAGCAAGTTAATCTTGCTTTTTTAGTGAAAATGATGGTATTCTGGATAAGAAGTAGGCTGATATTATGAAAAGAAATCCTCATGTCGTGGATTATAATCGAAAGGTTCAAATAGTATTTTTTTGTATAATGGATGAATGTTTTGAAAAATATAAACGTTATTTTCCAACCGAATATTATACAATAAGGCAAGAAAATAATTTAGAGGAGATTAGTACAACGCTTTACAATGAAGTTCCAGATATAGTAGTATTACCAGAACATGTACAAGTTGTCTCAGATCGAGTGGAGAGTATGCTGATGTATGTAGAGGAAGAACGGTTAAAGACGGAGTGTAAAGAAGTCAGTGGTATGATTCGAAAAAAGGCATATGAGAATTATGCTTTAAAGATAAAAAAACAAATAGGGGCGATTATTCGGGGTAGTGGACAAGATATAGATAAAAGTGCCAAAGAAATCGTAAACCTATTGGATTTAAAAAATCATTATTTTAGGGACCATTCGATAAGGGTTGCGAAATATAGTGTATGTGTAGGGAGAAAACTACAATTGGTTGAAGAAGAGCTTATTAAATTAAAATATGCAGCTCTCTTGCATGATATAGGTCTTTTAGTTCTTCCTTTTTCTTTGGTATCTAAACCAGGAGAACATTCTAACTATGAAAAAACTTTTTATAAATATCATACTTTGATGGGCGATTTTCTTCTTACATTTCCTTTATTTAAGGAGATTAAAAAGATTGTGCGTTTGCATCATGAACGAATCGATGGAAAAGGTTTTTTAAAAAAGAAGGAAGAAGAAATTCCTCTTTGTTGTAAGATTATTTCTATTTGTGATACATTTGATTTAATGGTAACCTCTAATTTATTATATCCAAGAATGTCTCATAAAGATGCATTAGAAAAATTATACTCGTTTGTGGAAAAAAAGAAAATTAATCGTAGAAAAAGATTTGATAAACAAATTTTAGATGTGTTTATTGCTACCTTAAAAGAGGAAAATAATTTTCCAGACATGAATGAAATCGTGAAGAATTTATGAAAATATATTGTATATATTGAAAATAATGTAAAAATTTGATAAGATGCTAATAGGAGGTTTTGTTATGCCAGAGAAGAAAAATATCAAAAAGTCAAATTCTAAAAATTTTGAAAATGAAGAAACAAGGAAAAATACGAAGGTAGTGAGTGTGGATTATTCTTTACTTTTAAATAGGATTGTACTTTGTTTATATGCGATTATTTTTTTACTTCTTGTAAATACAACGATATTATTATTAAAGGATGCTAAATTTGGAACGGTAAAAGAGGATACAGAAGAGAATAATGAAACACCTTCTTCAACCGAATATGATGTAAGTATGTTTCATTCAGTAACGGCGGAAACATTAAAGGATGAAACTGCCAAAGAGGATTTGCAAATTGTTTATATTGGTAGATCAACTTGTGGTTTTTGTGTTCAGTTTTTACCAATATTACAACAAGCACAGAAAGATTATGATTATGAGACGTTATATTTAGATATAACAACAGTAAAGACTACAGAGCAACTAGATAGAATTTTAGAACTTGATAATGAAAGTGGATTCTTAGATAAAAATTTTGGTAGTACTCCAATGGTATTACTTATGAAAAATAGTGAAATTGTTGATACATCTGTAGGATATAAAGAGTATTCAGAATATTCAGAATGGCTAGAGAAAAATGGATTTACGAAAAAGGATTGATGATTCTTTTTCTTTTTTTGAATTTGATAATAATACAAGAACTCATAAAATTTAAAATAATTTTATAAAAGTATTGCATAAATAAGTAGAATCATATATAATTTAAAGTGTTCAAAGAGGAACATGTTGCCTGAGTGGCGAAATTGGTAGACGCACAGGACTTAAAATCCTGCGGGAGTCAAATCCCGTGCCGGTTCAAGTCCGGCCTTAGGCACCAGATTGAATGATAACTCGAACAATTCGAGTAGGAATAGAAAACGGCTTGTCAAAAAGTCGTTTTTATGATATTATGGATATGTCAAGGAAACTTGCATAAAATAAAAAAGAGGAACATTCGAGTCGCAAGTGAATGTCGCCTCTAATTAAATTAGTTGTGACACTCTACAAGTTGAGAGTGTCTATTTTTTTATTGCTAATACCAGTAAGGTAGATAGTAATAAAATTATAGAGATGAGCTTAAGCACTTTTATAACAAAAATTTAGTTTTTAATTAAAATCCTTTATTTTACAAGCGTTTTGGCAAAAAAATAGTCAATTTTACTACTAATTTACTACTTATCAGTAAATTTTTAATTTATTAAAGAACTAAAACAATTAAATTATAGATATTACTTTTAAAGCAAAAATATGTTACAATAATATCATGAAAAAATAAACTTGCAATTTTTGAATAAGAGGTGTAAAGAATGATAGGAATAAGTATTGCAGCAAAAAAAGAATGGGAAGCAGTATTGAAAAAATTTAATATCAATATTGAAAATTGTAAAAATTATCCTTTTGGTGAATATTTTGTTACTAGTATGTATGGTGAAGATGTTATTTTTTATAGGTGTGGTGTAAGAAAAATGAATTGTTCAGCATCAACACAATATATGATAGACCATTTTAATTTATCAAAAATTATCGTTATTGGAACATGTGCGGGAATTGATACTAATTATAAAAACTTAGATGTTTTTGTACCAAATAAGGTAGTGCAGTATGATTGTACTGTAAAAGAAACGGAACCTTTAATTAAAGATTCATTCACTGTATGTTTTGATACATCTAATATACCAAATGGCTTACAAACTGGAACACTAGGAACTGCTGACAAACCTGTTGTTATGTGGAAAGATTATTTGGAATTACAAGAAAATGAAATTACAATTGCTGATACAGAAACTGCTGCAATAGCATTTATTTGTAAAGCAAATAATGTTAATTGTACTATATTTAGAGGAATATCTGATTTTCCTATTAAGGATGATATTTTAACAGAAGGTAAAACACATCAAGAACAATATAATGTATTCGTTCAGAACATCCCAATCATTATGAATAATGTATTGGACAACTATTTAGAGTTTGCAATAAAAGAAAATATTGATTATATAGATTATGAACCTAAAGCGACAAATATAAAAAAATAAAATGTTTGCTACATGCTTCATGCTGCATAACAAGGGTAATACTATCCTTATTATGACGAGGACTTTAGTGGCTACGCCACTAGTCCTCTTATAAATTTACTACTATGTCATTTTTGCATAGTAGTTTTTATATTTACTCATTTACATTATTCAAAAAACTTAATTCTAAAATTTTACCACCAATTTACTACTTTTGAAAACGAAAATATAAGAAATTATAAAAGTATACGCTATGTCCTAGTTTGTGCGTGATGGACTAGTAAAAATTATAAATTAATGATATACTATAAATGCTTAGAATGAATTTGGAAAGGAAATATCA